>DATHJR010000266.1:0-3995 GCA_035286525.1 Gemmatimonadaceae bacterium
GCGTGATCGCCGCCTGCACGTCCTGCGCTGCCGCATCGATGTTCCGGTCGAGCGAGAACTGCACCACGATCTGCGTCTGTCCGAGACTCGATGTCGACGTCATGTTGTCGATGCCGGCGATCGTCGAAAACTGCTTCTCGAGCGGCGTCGCCACGGTCGCCGCCATCGTCGCTGGGCTCGCGCCGGGCAGGATTGCCGTGACCGTGATCGTCGGGAAGTCGACGTTCGGCAAGTCGCTCACCGGCAGCTGGCGGTACGCCACGACTCCGAAAAAGAGAATCGCGATCATCACGAGGGAGGTCATGATGGGGCGCTTGATGAAGAGCGTCGTCACACTTCCGCCCTTCATCGGCGCGTCTCCCGCGTCTCCCGCGTCCGCCGCGCTCGCTTCGTTCTCAGTCGCCATGCGCGAACCCATGATCCACTGTTGCGCCGCTCACGCGCGGCTTGCGCTTCGTGTGCTGCTCCAGCCACGCCTGCAGGTCGTCGAGATAGGTATAGAACACGGGAGTCACGTACAGCGTGACGATCTGCGAGAACGCGAGCCCGCCCACCACCGCGATGCCGAGCGGCCGACGCGACGCGGCGCTCGCACCCACGCCGATCGCGATCGGCAGCGTCCCTACAATGGCCGCGACCGTGGTCATCATGATCGGGCGGAAGCGTACGCTCGCCGCCTCGCTGATCGCCTCGGCCGGCGTGCTGTGCTCCTTCCGCTCGTGCTCGATCGCGAAGTCGATCATCATGATGGCGTTCTTCTTCACGATGCCGATGAGCATGATCACGCCGACGTACCCGTACACGCCGAGCTCCTGCTTCGTGACGTACAGCGCGAGCAGAGCACCGAACGCCGCGAAGGGGAGCCCGGTGAGGATCGTGATCGGGTGGACGTAGCTCTCGTACAGAATCCCGAGAATGATGTAGATGACGAAGACCGTGATGAGCAGCAGCACCCCGAGCCCCTGCTGCGATGCCTGAAAGACCTGCGCGGTGCCGGAGAAGTTCGTCGTGATGCTCGCCGGAAGCGTCGCGCGCGCCACCCGGTTCACCGCCGTCACCGCGCCGCCCAGGCTTCCTCCAGCCTGCAGGTTGAACGAGACCGTCACGCTCGCGAGCTGCCCCGAGTGCGCCACACTGCTCGGCCCCACGCTCCGCTCGAACTCCGCGACATCGGACAGCGGCACCAGCTTGCCGGTCGCGCTCGTGACGTACAGCTTCGTGAGTGCGTTCTCGTCCGTCTGCGCGCTCGGCACGAGCTGCATCAGCACCCAGAACTCGTTCGTGCTCGTGTAGATCGTCGATGTCTGCTGTTCGCTGTACGCATTCGCGAGAGCGCGCTCGATCGCGGCGGGCGTCACGCCGAGCACCGATGCGCGATCGCGATCGATGCGCACCGTCACCTGCGGATTGTTGTTCTGCAGGTCCGTCGTGACATCCGTGAGCGGCGGTGTCTGGCGCAGCTTTGCCGCCAGCTGCTGGGCGCTTGCGTAGAGCGTGGCCAGGTCGTGTCCCTGGAGCGTGAACTGATACAGGCTCTTCGAGCTCCGGCCGCCTATGCGAATGCTCGGCGGATTCTGAATGAAAATCTGCAGCCCCGGAATTCCCGACAGTCGCCGCGTTAGCTCGCGCACCATCTGATCCGCAGGCGGCCGCGCCCCCGCGGGCTTGAGCACGATGTTCAGCCCGCCCTGATTCGTGTTCCCCACGTTCGACATGTAGCCGGCGATGTTCGTATCGCGCGCGAGAGCCTTCATCGCGACCGTCTGCAGCCGCACCATCTCGGCGTACGACGTCCCCTGCGCCGCCTCAGTCGTGCCCGACAACAGGCCCGTGTCATCCGAGGGAAAGAGCCCCTTCGGAATCACCGTGTACAGCATTCCCGTCGCCACGAGGATCAGCACGGAGAACACCAGCGTCAGCGGCCTGTGGCTCATCACCCAGGCAAGGCTGCGCTCGTAGCCGTGGAGCGCCTTCTCGAATGCTCGCTCCATCGCGTTGTACATTCGCCCGTGCTTCCGCTGCTTCTGTGACTCGAGGAAGCGCCCGCACAGCATGGGAGTGAGCGTGAGCGACACGAACCCCGACACCAGAATCGCGACCATGATCGTGACCGCGAACTCGCGGAACAGCCGCCCGATGATCCCCGCCATGAACACGAGCGGAATGAATACCGCCGCGAGCGACAGCGTCATCGACATGATCGTGAATCCCACCTCGGCCGATCCGTCGAGCGCTGCCCGCAGCGCTGTTTTCCCCATCTCGAGATGCCGGACGATGTTCTCGAGCATCACGATGGCATCGTCGACCACGAACCCCACGGCGAGCGTGAGCGCCATCAGCGACAGATTGTCGATACTGTAGCCCAGCACGTACATCACCGAGAACGTCCCGACCACCGCCATCGGAAGCGTGAGACTCGGGATCAGCGTCGCCGTGAGATTGCGCAGGAAGAGGAAGATCACGAGCACCACGAGCGCCAGCGCGAGCACGAGCGAGAACTTGACGTCGCTCACCGCCTGGCGGATGCCCTGCGAGCGGTCGTAGCGAATCGTCATCTTCACCTGCGGAGGCAGCGACGGCAGAATCTCGGCGAGCGCCGCCTTCGCCGCATCCGCGACCTCGACGGTGTTGGTGCCCGGCTGCCGCGTTATCGCGAGCACGATCGCGCGATCGCCGTTGTACCAGCTCGCCGTCTTGTCGTTCTGCACGTCGTCGTACACGCGTCCCAGGTCGCCGAGGTGCACGGGCGCGTTGTTGTACTCAGCGACCACCATGTTGCGGAACTGCGTCGCGTCGTAGAGCTGGCCGGTGGCCTGCACCGTGAGCGTGCGGCTGGTGCCGTACAGCACGCCGGTTGGCAGCGTCACGTTGTTCGTTCGCACCGACGCCGCCACCTGGCTCACGCTGAGATTCCGCGCGGTCAGCTGCGCGGGATCGAGCTCGATGCGAACCGCGTACTTCTGCGACCCGAACACCGACACCTGGGCAACGCCGCTCACCATCGACAGCCGCTGCGCGATCGTCGTCTCCGCGTACTCGTCGAGGTCGGACAGCTTCATGTCCTTCGCCGTGAGCGCGAGAAAGAGAATCGGCGCGGCGGCCGGATTCTGCTTACGGTACGACGGCGGGATGATCGACGGCGGCAGCTGTGAGAGCGTGCCCGAGATCGCGGCGTTCACATCCTGCGCCGCCGCATCGACGTCGCGATCGAGCGCGAACTGCAGCGTGACCTGCGTGGAGCCGAGCGAGCTCGAAGACGTAATGTTGTCGATGCCTGCGATCGCGGAGAACGATTTCTCGAGCGGCGTCGCGACCGTCGCGGCCATCGTCTCGGGGCTCGCGCCGGGCAGACTCGCGTTCACGGAGATCGTCGGATAGTCGACGGTGGGCAGGTCGCTCACGGGCAGCTTGCGATACGCCACGATCCCGAACACGAAGATCGCCACCATGACCAGCGTGGTCATGACGGGACGTCGAATGAAGAGGCTCGGGATGTTCATGCGCTCGCTCGCCCGACCCGTCGCCTACGGAGTCGCGGGCTTGCTTCGCCCGCCCGCCTTGCCCGCGCCGCGTCCCTTGCGAGCCGTGCTGTCGCCGCCCGCCGCTCCAGCGCGGGTGGCGCCGCCCGCGCCGCCCACGCCACCAGTGTCGGCGGCAGTCGCGACCTTCACCTTCGCGCCGGCGTTGAGGCGCGACTGGCCGGTGCGCACCACCTGCTCGCCGTCGCGAAGTCCGGCCGTCACGATGGCGATGATCCCCTGCGAGCGCTCCACGCTCACCTTCCGCTGCTGCACCGTGCTCCCGCTGTCCACCACGTACACGTACGTCCCCTGCTGCCCGGTCACCACCGCCTCCGTCGGCACGACGAGCGCGTGCTTCTCGGTGAAGAGATGCAGCGTCGTGCCGACGAACTGCCCCGACCAGAGCATCCTCTGCGTATTCGGGAAGGTCGCCTTGAGCATCACCGTTCCCGTCAGCGTGTCGACGGAGTTGTT
>DATHJR010000267.1:0-2117 GCA_035286525.1 Gemmatimonadaceae bacterium
GCAAGGCCCGCGCGGCGGAGTACTACAAACGACTCGCCGCGACGTACCCCGATGCGCACTGCGCGCTCGATCACAAGGACGCGTATCAGCTGCTCGTAGCGACCATCCTGAGCGCGCAATGCACCGACAAGCGCGTGAACATCGTCACGCCGGCACTGTTCAAGCACTATCCCACTGCCACCCAGCTGGCGGACGCCGACCGCGAGGAGCTCGAGACCGAGATCAAAAGCACCGGTTTTTTTCGAAGCAAGACCAAGAGCCTGCTCGGCATGGCGCAGGCGCTCGTCGCGCGCCACGGCGGCACGGTCCCCGACTCCATGGATGAGCTTACGCAGCTGCCCGGCGTCGGTCGCAAGACGGCGAACGTCGTCCTCGGCAACGTCTTCCACAAGAACGTCGGGATCGTCGTCGACACCCACGTGACGCGGTTGTCGGAGCGGCTCGGACTCACGCGCGAGACCGATGCGGTGAAGATCGAGGAGGACCTGATGCCCCTCTTTCCGTCGGAGCAGTGGACGATGCTGTCGCACCTGTTGATCGAGCACGGACGCCAGATCTGCCTCGCGCGCGCACCGCGATGCGAGGTGTGCGTGCTCAACGACCTCTGCCCGTCGTCGCGGGTATAGACGGCGCCGGATCGGCACCGGATCGAATGTCGAAGGTCTTCGTTGACCTGGGAGGTGAACTGGATCACCACTCAGGTGCGCGTCCCGTAGTGATCGGCTGCTTCTTGTCCCGTGGCTGCGAAGGGTGGGCAGCGAGATTAGCTTTTCCGTGCTGCTCCACTTCGACTTCCTTCCACGGCTGGTCAATACATGGCGAAGCACGCTACGATCGAGACGAATCGCGGCACCATTGTCGCGGAGCTCTTTGAAAAGGATGCGCCGCTGGCGGCGGCCAATTTCGAGAAGCTGGCGAACAGCGGCTTCTACGATGGCGTGAAGTTCCACCGTGTGATCCCCGATTTCATGGTGCAGGGCGGCGATCCGCTGTCGCGCGATCTTCCTGCGGGCGACCGGCGCATCGGCACCGGCGGCCCCGGCTACCACATCAAGTGTGAGACGAAGGGAAATCCGAACAAGCACGATGTCGGCGCACTGTCGATGGCGCACGCCGGAAAGGACACCGGCGGCAGCCAGTTCTTCATGGTGCTCGATGAGAACAACACGCGGCATCTGAACGGCGTCCACACTGTGTTCGGCAAAATCACCAGTGGGATCGACGTGCTGAAAAAGATCACGCAGAACGACACGATGACGACCGTCCGGGTTGCATAAGGCACCGCACAACGAGGAGACGAAATGGCCGCGCCAAAGGAAGGGGATCTGAAGGCTGGTGTTACCGGACTCATCATTGGAGCAGCGCTCCTGCTCACTGCGATGACAGCGATCGTGCACTTCACGAATGCGCGTTACGCCAGTGAGGAGCCGGCGCCGGCAGTCGCCAAGTAAGCGTCCCCCCTCGCTCGTCAACGGCCGCTCGGGCCGGCCGTAACAGGCTGGAAAAACGAAAGGGACGAATCAAACGAATGGAACGGACGACCCTCAGACCCGTTCGGGACTGTGGCTCCGACCGGCCTTAGCAGCCCACGCTCGCGCTTCGAACTCATCCGGCACCGTCCGCTCGCTCCGTTCGCTCCGTTCAATTCGTGTCACAAGAATGTTAGAGCCCGTTATTCGCAGTCCTTGACCACAATCGCGAACGAGGCACCGAAGCACGACTTGGAGGGGCGGGCGCGAGAGCGTTCGCCTCCTTTTTTTGCCCTATCGCGTGACAAGCGGCCGCGGCGGTTCCGCCAGTGCCTGCACGCGAGTAACTTACCTTTCAGTCAGTTATTCCTGGTCGTGTGCACGATCTGGCGGGAACAACTCTACTGACGAGCCGTTTAGTTACTCTCGCATAGCCACCAGAGCACGATGTCCGAGTCCGCGCAAACAAACACGCCGCGCTGGCGCCGCCTTCCCGGCGAACGCCCACGCCAGATCCTCGATGCGGCCCTCCAGGTGTTCGGCGAGCGCGGGCTCGCGGCCGCCCGGCTCGAAGACATCGCGCGTTCCGCCGGCGTCTCCAAGGGCACGATCTACCTCTACTTCCCCAACAAGGAAGCGCTCTTCTGC
>DATHJR010000268.1:0-3278 GCA_035286525.1 Gemmatimonadaceae bacterium
GCGCGATCACGTTCTGGGTGGCGACGGAGCCAATCTCGAAGATCGGCGAGTCCACCGCGGCGCTCGTCGGGAATAGCAGGTACGTCAGCAGCGCGACCACGAGCAGGAGTGCGACTCGGGGCGCGTGCAGCGCAAAGCGCTCCTGCCCCGTGTCCGGCGCTACCGTCACCGTTCCGGATGGTTGCGTGCGCGCGTCCATCCGCGCGCTACTCCACTCCCGAGTCGCGGGCGTACGCCTTGATGATGTCCCTCACCAGACGGTGGCGGACGACGTCGGCCTCGCTCAGATAGTGGAACCCGATCCCGTCGATACCCTTCAGAATGCGCTCGACCTCGATCAGGCCGGACTGCTCGCGCGCCGGCAGATCGATTTGCGTCTTGTCACCCGTTATCACCGCCTTCGAGTTCACTCCCAGGCGCGTCAGGAACATCTTCATCTGCGCGGTCGTGGCGTTCTGCGATTCGTCCAGAATCACGAACGCGTCGGCGAGTGTGCGGCCGCGCATGTACGCGAGCGGGGCGATCTCGATGGTGCGAGACTCGAGCGCCTTTTGAACCCGTTCCGCCGGCATCATATCGTCGAGCGCATCGTACAGCGGACGCAGATACGGGTCGACCTTCGCCTGCATGTCACCCGGAAGAAAGCCGAGGCTCTCGCCTGCTTCGACGGCGGGACGCGCCAGGACGATGCGACGCACGCGCTTTCGCGCGAGCGCATCCACCGCCATCGCCACCGCGAGATACGTCTTCCCCGTGCCCGCCGGACCGATCCCGACCACGATGTCGTTGTCGGCGATCAGCTTCATGTACTCGGCCTGCCCCGATGTCTTCGGCTGGATGATGCGGCGCATTCCCGGCAGCGCGAGGCGCATCTCGCCCGCGGGTCCCCCGTTGCCGCCCGGATCGCTGTGGTCCTCGCTCAGGCGCATCACATCATCAGGCGTGAGCGTCATCTGCTGCCGGGCCGCATCGAGCATCCGCTGCGCGACGGGCGTCGCCCGCTCGACCGCCTCGCCGGGACCCGTGAGCGAGAGCGAGTCGCCGCGAAGCGACACGCGCACGCCGGTGATACGCGACAACGCGACGAGATTGGAGTCGTTGACTCCGGCCAGTGTGAGAAGGTCCGCGCCCTCGGCGTTCAGGCGCTGGGTGAGGTGATCGTCGCTCATCGCGCTCCGTCGTCCAGTCTGATGTGTAAATCCCGCAAGTCCTCTGCCGAAACCGGCGTCGGTGCGCCCTCGAACAGCGCGCGCGCCGCCGTGGTCTTCGGGAAGGCAATGACATCGCGCAACGATGTTGCGCCCGACAAGAGCATTGCGATGCGATCGAATCCAAAGGCGATTCCGCCGTGCGGCGGTGCTCCCGCGCGAAGTCCCTCGAGCAGAAATCCGAAGCGCTGCTGCGCCGTCTCGTCGTCGATGGCGAGCAAATTGAAGATGCGGCGCTGCACCTCGGGATCGGCGATGCGGATGCTCCCGCCGCCGAGCTCGGTGCCATTCAGCACGACGTCGTACGCGAGCGCGCGCGCCTTCTCTGGTGCCGCGTTGAGCAACGCGAGGTCATCCGGGTGAGGGGACGTGAACGGATGGTGCACCGCGCCGAGCGCGCCGGAAGTCGCGTCCCTGTCGAAGAGCGGGAAGTCGAGCACCCAGAGAAAGCTCAGCGCGCTGTCGGGAACCAGCTTCAGCACCTTCGCAGCCTCCTGGCGCACGCGATCGAGGGCGGGCGACGAGACGCGATCCGGCGCGGCGACGAGCAGACAGAGCTCCCCCTCGGAAATTCCGAGCTTTGCGCCCTGCTCCGACGACAGAAACTTCGCCGGCGGTCCCGTGAGCTCACCTTTCTCGCGCTTCAGGCGAAGCATGCCAGCGGCGCCCGCGCTTTTCGCCAACGCCTCGAGCTCGTCGACCTGCTTGCGCGACAACGCAACGCCACCGGGAATTCGAATCCCGCGTACGCGCCCTCCCGACTCGATTGCCCCTCGCGTGATCGCGAAGTCCGTGGCACGGAACGCCTCCGTCGCATCAAAGAGCTCGAGCCCGTAGCGAAGGTCCGGTCGGTCGGTTCCATATCGCTCGACCGCGTCCGCATAGCTCATCCGGGGGAACGGGGTCGGGATCGAAACACCCGCCACTTTCCACAGCGCTGCGATCAGCCCCTCCGCGAGTAGGTAGATGTCTTCGGCCGACACGAACGACGCCTCGATGTCGATCTGCGTGAATTCCGGTTGACGGTCCGCGCGGAGATCCTCATCGCGAAAACAGCGCGCGATCTGGAAGTAGCGGTCGAATCCGGAAATCATCAGCAGCTGCTTGTAGAGCTGCGGGGACTGCGGCAGCGCATAAAACTCGCCCGCGCTCACTCGGCTCGGCACGAGATAATCGCGCGCGCCTTCGGGAGTCGGCTTGGTAAGAATCGGCGTCTCGATCTCGAGAAAGCCGCGCTCACTCAGGTGCTCGCGCGTCGCCTGCATGAGGCGGTGGCGCACCACGATGTTCGCCTGTAGCTCGGGGCGACGAAGGTCGAGATAGCGGTGCCGCAGACGCAGTTCCTCCGAGGGTAGCGTCTCCCCCTTTCCCAGCGCGACCGGAATGGCCGGCGTTTCGGCGGGACCGACGATGCGCATCGAAGTCGCTTTCACCTCGATCTCGCCGGTCGCCAACTCTGCGTTGCGTCCATTCTCCGGGCGCGCGACGACCTCACCCTCAATGAGCACGACGCTCTCGCGGCCGACATCGCCGGCCATGCGAATTGCCGTGGGGTCGGCAAACTTCGGGTCGAAGGAAACCTGGACTACGCCGGCTCGATCGCGGAGATCGAGAAAGACGATGCCACCCATCGCGCGCTGACGCTGCACCCAGCCGCCGAGCTTGACGCGAGAGCCTACGTCGGAGGCGCGGAGCGCGCCGCCCAGATGCGTGCGAACCGACGTTGCGAGTGAGAGACCCGCGTTCACGCGTGGAGAGCTCACCTCGCCGAGAGAATCGCGCGCGTCATACACCGGCGCGAGAGCGGGCGCGCCAAAACCTCCGCGCGCGCCAGCGTCCGCGGCCGCGTTGAGGTGAACCTCACGACTGCTCAAAGATGGTCATCAATGTGAGGGGAAAGCTACCACCGGCGGCCCTCCGCGGGAAGCGACCGCGATCGCCCGGGGCAATCCGTGTCGCTTTCTATGTGCATATGCGACAGCGAGTTATTCCGGTGACTCTCGCGTGTCGCGCGAGGTCCTCGACCGATGTTGCGCGTTACGAAAACCGTTAGATTGCTCTCTCGGTGCG
>DATHJR010000269.1:0-2634 GCA_035286525.1 Gemmatimonadaceae bacterium
CGACCGTCCCGGGATGCCGTGAAGCAGCGTGGGAACGATGTAGCCACTCGTCTCGGGGTAGGACGCACTCCAACCCGTGAGCAGACTGAAGTGACGCGCGAATCCGCCGTCGCTCGAGGCCGATCGATCCTGGGCGACGCCCAACCAATCGAACGCCGCATCGACCGTCGCGGGGATTCCGGCGTCGGCGAGGGGGCCGCGCGAGCGGTCGCGCCGGGCTGCGTCCCTGGCTACCGGGGGCAAAGCCATGTCGTCGCGAATCTTGCGCACACGCTCCAGCAGGGTATTCACTGCAAAAGGCATAGGGCGTGGTGGCAAGGTTCGCTGCGCGATCGTGGACTGCCCCCGTCTGGGGCGTCGCAGTCTAGCCGTGCCAAGTGGGCGCCGCAAGCCGGACGGAAATGCCGCGGCTGGCGCACCTCGCCTTGGACGGGCACGTCAGCCACGAACTCCCGGCCTCGGCGGTCGGCACGAACGTTGAATAGGTATCTTTCGGGCGTCTGACGAACTTCTGAGACTGAGGCCGCCTCCCGGTCGTCTCCGTGAGGGGGCTGGCCAAGGGACGCGCAATCGCCTTTCCCAGCTCTAATCCATCGCTCCGCAGCGTCGGGGCGAGCACGGCACGCCGCCTGTCCGGGCTTCCCACAGCGAGGGAAGGTGCGGGCGGTGTACTCTCACGATGTAGGCATGTACGCAGACCTGAGAAGCGCCACGATCGAGATCTGGGAGCACCGCGAATTGCTGGAACAGCTCACGCGGCGCGACATCAAGCTCCGCTACAAGCAGGCGGCGATGGGGTTCGCGTGGGCGGTCTTCATGCCGTGTCTCATCGTCGTGTCCGGCCTGATCATTCGCTACGCGATGGCCCAGATCTCCGGACAGACCCTCGTTCGGAGCGATATCGCGAACATCGCGGTCAAGGGCCTCGGCTGGGCGTTCTTCGTCGGCGCGCTCGGGTTCGCCACGGCGAGCCTCGTCGGAAACTCGAATCTCGTTACAAAGATCTATTTCCCTCGCGAGGTGCTTCCGCTGTCCTCCGTGGGCGCGCAGGCCTTCGACAGCTCGATCGGCCTCATTACGCTCGTCGCGATTCTGCCGTTCCTCGGCGTGCGCTTGCACCCGAGCTTCGCGTGGGTGCCGCTCCTTCTGGTGTTGCTCGTGTTGTTCACCACCGGCGTGTCGCTCTTTCTCAGCTGCGCCAATCTGTTTTTCCGGGACGTCAAGTACATCGTGCAGGTGGTGCTGATGTTCGGCATTTTCTTCACGCCGATCTTCTTCGAGCCCGCCATGCTCGGCGCTCGCGGTGCGCACCTGGCGATGCTCAACCCGCTCACGGGAATTCTCGAAGGGCTGCGTCTCTCCGTCGTTGAAGGACGCAACCTGCTCTACCCGATCAGCGTGGTGGTGAAAGGAGTCGAGCGCCCCGTGTGGGAGCCGTGGGAGCTCGTCTATTCCAGTGTGTGTGCGGTGATCGGAATGATTGGCGCGGGGCTGATGTTCCGGCGCCTGCAGCATCTCTTCGCAGAGTACGTATGAGGATTGGATGAGCGACCTCGCAATTCAGATGGATTCCGTCTGGAAGAAATTCCAGCGTGGCGAGCGGCACGACAGTCTGCGCGACCTCGTGCCATCCCTGACGCGCCGCATTCTTCACGGCGCGCCGCCGGCGGGCGAGCTCGGAACGGGAGACTTCTGGGCGCTCCGCGATGTGTCGTTCGACGTGAAGCGTGGTGACGCGCTCGGCATCATCGGCCACAACGGAGCCGGCAAGTCGACGCTGCTGAAAATCCTGACCAAGCTGCTGCGCCCCAACCTCGGCACCTACATGACGCAGGGGCGCATTGGCGCGCTCATCGAGGTCACCGCGGGCTTTCACCCCGATCTCACCGGGCGCGAGAATGTGTTCCTGAACGGCGCCATCATCGGCATGCGCCGGGTGGACATCGAACGGCGCTTCGATGCGATCGTCGAATTCTCCGGGATCGGCGACTTCATCGACACCCCGGTCAAGCGGTACAGCTCGGGGATGAACGCGCGCCTCGGCTTCTCGATTGCCGCGCATCTCGAGCCGGAGATCCTCATCATCGATGAGGTGCTATCCGTTGGCGACTACACCTTCCAGGGCAAGTGCATCCGCTGGATGCAGGATCTCCTGAAGAGCGGAACCACGGTGATCTTCGTGTCGCACAACATGGACGCGGTTCTCTCGCTGTGTAACTCGGCGATCCTGATGGATCACGGCAGCATTGCCGCCAAGGGAGAATTGACGAAGGTCGTCGGGGAGTACTACAAGCGCGGCGGTCGATTCCAGCCGCAGCTACTCGCGTCTCCTCATGCCTCCACGGTCGAGTTCACGAGCTCGCAGGGCCGCGACATCCTCGTCGATCCGGGCGAGCGCGTGACCTTCACGCACACGATCACCGCCACGGCCGACAGCGAGCTCACGCCCGGCTTCATGATCAATCGCGGCGAGAAGACCGTAGTGGATACCACCTACGCGCGCATGCGCGGGCACGCGTGGCGGCTCCGCGCAGGCGAGACGAGAACGATCAGCTGGAGCCTGGCGTTCAACCTTCCCGCCGGCGTCTACGAGATCGGCTACCACATCGGCGACATCGCGGGCGGCTACCATGA
>DATHJR010000270.1:0-7844 GCA_035286525.1 Gemmatimonadaceae bacterium
AAAGGAGGAGTACACGCGGTACTGTGCCGGCTGCCACGGTGATCGCGGCGATGGCCAGGGGGAGAATGCACAGTGGATCGACCCCAAGCCGCGCGACTTCACCCAGGCGGCGTTCAAGTGCCGATCGACGCCGAGCGGCACGCTTCCGACGGACCAGGACCTCATCAACACAATTCGTCGCGGCATCGTGTACTCGAACATGCCGCAGTGGCGTCCCCTGCCCGATCAGATGATCGCCGACCTCCTGTCGTACATCAAGACATTTTCGCCGAGATGGAAAGCCGAGAAGCCCGGCGCGGCCGTTCAGATTCCGGCCGAGACGCCGGTGACGACGGAAAGCATTCTCGCGGGACGCGCGATGTTTCAGAAGTTCGAGTGTTGGAAATGCCACGGCACGGAAGGGCGCGGCGACGGTCCGTCCGCTGCCGCTCTGACCGACAGCAAGGACCAGCCCATCCATCCGTTCGATTTCACGACCAGCACGCGGTTCAAGTGCGGCACGACCAACGCGGACCTGTATCGCGTCTTCATGACCGGACTCGATGGCACACCCATGGCGTCGTTCGCCGACAACATCAAGGGCGATCAGGGATGGGATCTCGTGCACTACCTTCGCACGCTGCAACCGGTACGCACGCCGGAACTCACTCTGTGGAAGACGTGGCTGGCCACGCACGCCGGTGAGCTCAAGCCGATTGGGCCCGAGACGGGCGGACGCTGATCATTTCCGTTTCTCTTTCTCTGAAGGTGGTATTTCAATGCGCATGAAACTCACTGCCAGCATCGCGCTGGTTGCCGTTGCCACGATGGCCCTCGCGCCGATCGCCCGGCCGAACGCCGGCGGAACGGTAGCCGGGAAGGTCACGTTCACCGGCACGCCTCCGAAGATGAAGCCGATCGACATGGCGAAGGAGCCGTCGTGTGCGAAAGAACATGCGACGCCCGTGATGAACGAGAGCGTCGTCACCGGTGAGGGCAATACGCTCGGCGATGTCGTCGTCTACATCTCCGCCGGCGGCGCCGCGACCACGGCACCCTCCACTCCGGCAGCGTTCGATCAGAAGGGATGCCAGTACCTCCCGCACGTGCTGGCGTTACAGGCAGGCCAACAGCTCGTGGTCAAGAACGACGATCAGACATCGCACAACATCCATCCGATGTCGAAGATCAATCCGGAATGGAATAAGTCGCAGCCGCCTGGCGCGCCACCGATTCAGACCTCGTACGAAAAGCCGGAGTTCATTCCCGTGAAGTGCAACGTCCATCCCTGGATGCACGGCTACTTCGCCGTGCTGAACACCTCGCACTCGGTGGTGACGGGGACCGATGGAACGTTCAGTCTCAGTGGGCTGCCCCCGGGCAAGTACACGGTCACGGCCTGGCAGGAACGCTTCGGCACGCAGAGCCAGGAAGTCACGATCGCCGGCACCGAAACCGCAAAGCTCGACTTCGTGCTGAAGGCCACCGAATACTGAGCGGACCGGGGCCGGGCGCGCCTTGCCCGGCCTCCCGCTCCCTTCCTCACGTTCGTCGCGTTCTCTCGCCGGCGATCCCAACACTCGGAGTCGAATCGACCGTGGGCAAATTGTTCGCAGGCGCCGTGGCAGTCATCGCGCTGGTTTCGACCGGCGTGTTCGTCTCGCACACGTGGTGGCTTCCGCCCGATTTCACCGCGCTCGGCCTCAAGATCGACAGCCAGATCTTCGAGACGATGATCTTCACGGGCACGCTCTTCGTCGCGGCGCAGCTGGCGCTCGCAGCGTTCGTGTTCCAATCCAGTGGGCGGACGAGCGAGATACGTTTTTTCCCCGGCGGCCCGATGCCGATGGTCGCCCTGGCAACGGTCATCGTCGGACTCGAGGTGCTGACCCTCATATTCGTCGGAACGAAAGTCTGGGCGAACATATTTCTTGCGCCGGCCGAGGCGAACGCGATGCAGGTCGATGTGCAGGCGGGGCAGTTCGCGTTCTACTTTCGCTACCCGGGTCCCGATGGGAAATTCGGCGTCCCTCATCCTGAGAAAATCGACGAGGGAAACGGCAATTTCTTCGGGCTCGATCCGCAGCACGATACCGCTGCGCGCGACGACATCGTGTCCGCAAGTCTCGTCGTGCCGGTCGACCGGCCGATCGCTCTGACGATGCACTCGAAGGACGTCGGGCACTCGCTCTTCATTCCCCAGATGCGATTGCAACAGGACTTCGTGCCCGGACTCATCATCCCGGTGCACTTCACAGCGACCGGGGTGACGAAAACCGAGATCGTGTGCACGCAGCTGTGCGGACTCGGTCACTACAACATGCGGGCGTATCTCGAAGTGATGTCGAAGGATGATTTCGCGAAGTGGCTCACGGATCAGGCGGGCCAGTAGCTCGTTCATTCACGCCTGCCGCACCGCGAAGGCGCGCTCCGCTGTCTCACGAACCCTCATGCCCATGGATACTGTGTCGGCGTCACTGACCGAACACCCGCCAGCCGCTCCTCATCACCACGTCGCGCCCGAAGGCTGGGTACGAAAGTACGTGTTCAGCCTCGACCACAAGGTGATCGGCAAGCAATACCTCGGCCTCGGGCTGGTCGCAGTGCTGACCGGGATGGTTTTGTCGTGGATCATGCGATACCACCTCGCATTTCCGGATAAGCCCGTTCCGCTCATCGGGCTCATCGCGCCGACGTTCGCGGCGGGCGGTGTCATCACGCCGGAGTTCTACCTGCAGTTGATGACGATGCACGGCACGATCATGGTGTTCTTCGTTCTGACCACGGCGCCGTTCGCCGGATTCGGAAATTTCATTCTGCCGCTCCAGATTGGCGCGGAGGACATGGCGTTTCCACGATTCAACATGATGTCGTTCTGGGTCACGTTCGTCGCGTTTGTGGTGCTCGTTGCGGCGTTTTTCGTCCCTGACGGACCACCGCTGTCCGGATGGACCGCGTATGCGCCGCTCAGCGCCGTCGGCAAGGCTGCGGGTCCGGGACAGGGGCTCGGCCAGACGCTCTGGGTGATCTCGATCGGGATCTTCTGCATCGGTCAGCTGCTCGGCTCCCTCAACTTCCTCGTGACGACGCTCGATCTGCGGACGAAGGGAATGACGCTGGCGCGCCTCCCGTACTCGACGTGGGCGTGGTTCATCACGGCGATGATCGGGCTGATCGCCTTCTCCGTGTTGCTCCCCGCGTGCGTGCTGTTGCTGCTCGATCGCGTGGCGGGCACGAGCTTCTTCATTCCCGCGGGGCTGGTGGTGAGCGATGCGTTGCAGCCGCACTCGGGCGGTTCGCCACTGCTGTGGCAGCACCTGTTCTGGTTCTTCGGGCACCCCGAGGTCTACATCGCGATCGTTCCCGGCTTCGGGATCGTGTCGACGATCCTCCCCGCCGTTTGCCGCAAGCCCCATCTCGGTCCGCGCGTGTTCATCGGCTGCCTGCTCGCGATCGCAGGATTGAGCTACATGGTGTGGGGGCATCACATGTTCCTGAGCGGCATGAGCCCCATGTCCGCGACGCTCTTCTCGGTGCCGACGCTCATCATCACCATTCCCGCGACGATCATCACGCTGCTGTGGATCGGCACGATCTACGGTTCCAGGTTGCGCCTTTCGACCGCGGGGCTGTTCTGTCTCGGTTTCGTCTCGGTATTCGTCACCGGAGGGCTGAGCGGATTCTTCCTCTCGCAGCCGTCCATCGATACGTACCTGCACGGCACCTACTTCGTGGTCGGCCACTTCCACTTCGTCATGGGTGTGGCGGCGATGTTCGGCATCTTCGCCGGCACGTACTTCTGGTTTCCCAAGATGTTCGGACGAATGATGAACGAGACGCTCGGCCGGTGGCATTTCGCGCTCACCTTCCTCGGCGTGTACGCCACGTTCATGCCGATGCACTGGCTCGGACTCGAGGGCAACATCCGCCGCTACTCATCGTTTCCCGCCGACTACATGCATGGATCGCTCGTGCTCCATCGCTTCATCACGTTCGCGGCGCTCTTTCTCGGCGCCTCGCAACTGATCTTTCTCGTGAATCTGCTGTGGAGCCGGCTGCGCGGTCCGGTCGCGCTCGACAATCCGTGGGAGGCGACAACGCTCGAGTGGGACACCACGTCGCCACCGCCGTTCGACAACTTCGGCGGTGTGCATCCGGTGGTGTCGCACGGACCGAACGAATACGCCATTGCGGGCCCGCGTGGTGACTACATCATGCAGACCGATCCGCCCAACGCCGCGCCGGCGGTGGCGTAGTCATGCACAAGAGTATCTCGCCCTCGACGGCAACACGCACCGGTGTGTGGGTCGGCATCGGGGCGATCACCATGTCGTTCGCCGCGTACACGAGCGCGATGGTGGTCAGGCAAGGGTCGATCCCCGAATGGCCGCACTTCAAGCTGCCGCCGCTGCTGTATTGGAATACGCTGGTGCTGGTGGTGAGCAGCGGAACCCTCGAGCTCGCGCGTCGCCGCATCGGCGGCCCATTCGACCGGCTCGGACGCGCGGACGCGCTGGCGGATCATGAGCTGCGCGAGCGGCTGTTCTGGCTGCGGGTGACACTCGCGCTGGGGGTCATCTTTCTCGTGGGGCAGTATCTCGCCTGGCACAGCCTCGCCCTTCAGGGCGTGTTGCTCGCCACGAGTCCCAGCAGCTCCTTCTTCTATGTGCTGACGGCGGTGCACGCGGTTCACCTGCTCGGAGGGCTCGGCGCTCTCGTTTACGCGCTTCGCTGCTTCCGCGCGGACGATGGACCGCGTCCCGTCGACGTGTTGAGCGCGGTCGCGTTGTACTGGCACTTCATGGCCATACTGTGGGTGTATCTCCTCGTCGTTCTCGCGCTGTGGGTATGACGCACCTGATGGAGGGGGATGTGAGCGACTCAGCAATGACCGCGAGCGTGCTGCACGAATCGCCGATGGAGCCGTCGCCGTTTCTGATCCCGAGCAAGAAGCTGATCATGTGGCTGTTCATCGTGGCGGACGCCGCGACGTTCGGCGGCCTCCTCTTCGGCTACGGCTTTCTCAGGTTCGGAAGCCCGAACTGGCCGAAGCCGTTCAGCTTTTCGCCGAACATCATCACCGGCCTGGTCATGACTGTGATCCTGCTGACGAGCAGTCTCACCATGCTTGGAGGCGTCGCAGCCGCGCAGGAGGGTCGGCGTGCCGCGACGATGAAGTGGCTTGGTGCGACGGCGCTGCTGGGAGTGCTGTTCGCGGTGCTGCACCTGCGCGAATGGTCCGCGATGATTCGCGAGGGGTGGAGCCTCACTGCGAACCCTCTGGGCGGCACCGTGCTGTTCGGCGCGCTCTTCTTCTCGATTACCGGGCTGCATCTCCTTCACGTGATCAGCGGTGTCATCGCGATCATCGTCATCGCCATCGGCTTTCAGACCAAGCGACTGACGGCGGGCCACGTCGAGACCACTGGACTGTATTGGCACTTCGTGGACCTGGTCTGGATGTTCGTCTTCCCGCTGCTGTATCTCCTCAACGTTCACTAGAACCCCGCGAGCGGCCGACATGACGACGATGAACGCGAGCTCCGGACCGGGCATGAAGGTTTACGTGACGGTCTGGCTCGGAATGCTGGGGATCGTGGCGGTCGAGGCAGCTCTCGCCGCCGCGCACGTGTCGGGAGGAACACTACTCGCGGCGCTGATCGTGCTGTCCTTTCTCGAGGCGGCCATCGCACTGCGATACTTCATGCATCTGAAGTACGAAGTCCCGCTCCTCTTCTGGACTTTGATTCCGGCACTGTTGCTGGCGTTCCTGATGATGAATCAGTTCTGGGCCGACTCCGCGCGCATGAACACCTTTCGGTTCCCCTAGAGGGCCGCGATGCAACCCATGGCGCACATGGTCGGTCCAATGCTGGCGGCAATGATCGTTCTCGCCGCCCCCGCCGCCGTGGTATTCGTGGGCCTCATGATCATGAGCTGGCGCAAACGCCGCGGAGAAGGCCCGATCTAAACCGCCAGGTCGGGGAGCGCGAAAACGAACTCACTGCCGTCCGCGGACGAATGCGCGAGAACGAGGGTGCCGCCGTGAGCCTCCGCCACCCAGCGCGCGATCGCCAGCCCGAGGCCGGCGCCGACGCCGTGGGAATCGTCGAGGAGTCGAGGCGAAGAGCCGATGTCGCGCTCACGCGAGCTGTCGCCGCGATAGAATCGATCGAAGATGTGCGCGGCGACATCGGGCGAAATCCCGGGTCCGCTATCGCGAACGATGACGCGATGATATCCGCGATCCTTGCACAGCGCGATTTCAACCGCGCCGCCCTCAACGCCGTACTTGAGGGCGTTGTCGAGCAGGTTGAGAATGAGCCGGCGAATCAGATCCTCATCCCCCCGCATGCCGGCTTCGTACGACGCGTTCGACGTCACCGTCATTCCGCGTCGAGTCGCCAGCGATCGCGCTGTGCGGACGCAGTCGGCGATCACCTCGTCGAGATAGAAGGAGTGGATCTGCAGGGGCTGCTGTCCGGTATCCGCACGCGCCAGGAGAAAGAGGTCGTGCACGATTCGTGAAAGCCGACGCGATTCCGCGCGCACCACGGACAGGGCCTCGCGATACTCCTCGGAAGGACGGTCGGCCATGGCCAGCGCGATGTCCGCTTCGCCGCGAACGATCGAGATCGGCGTACGCAGCTCGTGCGACGCGTCCGCCATGAAGCGGCGCTGATGCTCGAAGGCGTTCTCGATCCGCGACAACAGTCCATTGATCACGGTGGCAAGCTGGCCATACTCGTCGCGCGCGTTGGGAACCGGCAGGCGTTCGTGCAGCGTGCTGGTGCCCATGCGCGACGCGTGCTCGGTCATCGCGATCACCGGGCTGAGGCTGCGTCGAGTGAGCAGATATCCGCCGAGCGCTGCAAAGAGGAGGGCCGTCGGGAAGACGACCAGCAGAACTATGCGCACCGATTCGAGCATCGTCTCCTGATTATGGAGCGGGCGGGCCACGATGATGACGTACGAATTGCCGTCGAATTCCACCGGAAGCAGGCACGCTCGCACCCCACTCCTCCGGTCCGGGACGGTGACGAACTTTGGACTGGTGAGATGCGTGCGGGCGATGATTCGACCCAGCTCCGTGGGATCGAACGGCTGAAGAACCTCATCGCCCGTCGTCTGCGATTCTCCCGGCGCGGTGACGATCGAGACCACCTGGCCGCTCAAATCCATGACGCCGATGTCTAGGTCTCGAAAGTCGAATTCGTTGAGGGCCGCCGCCGCAGCCGCGAAGTCGTTAGGAGACTGGTAATGCTGCGCGACGTATTCGATCCTGAAGGCTGCCGCGGTTTCTTCCAGGTACTGGTCGAATCTCCGCCCGGTCATCTCGGCGATGAACGTGTACGCCGCGACGATCAGCGCGAGGAGCAAAACAGCAACGATCGCGGTGTGCCAGATAGCAAGGCGAACGCGAACCGATTCGATCACGCGGGCAAAGTGCGCTTCGGCTCGGCGAGCATGTAGCCCGCGCCTCGTCGCGTATGAATGAGCGGCGCATCGCCGACAGAATCGATCTTGCGTCGCAGCCGGTTGATGTAGACCTCGATGGCGTTCGAGTATGGGTCGTGATTGTCGTCCCACACGTGCGCACAGATTTCCGCGCGGCTCACGATGTGTCCCTCGTTGCGCGCGAGGAATGCCAGCATCGCGAATTCCTTCGTCGTCAACGGAATCGTGCGCCCGCCGCGTTCCACCGAATGACTCGCCATGTTCACGCGCAGGCTCCCGATCCGAACCTCGGCGGCGAGCATATCGGTCGTGCGGCGGCGAAGAAGCGCGCGCAGTCGCGCCAGCAGCTCCGCGAACTCGAACGGCTTCGTGAGGTAGTCATCACCGCCCGCATCGAGCCCCGTGAT
>DATHJR010000271.1:0-2217 GCA_035286525.1 Gemmatimonadaceae bacterium
CGGTGACGAGCACGCGCGCGTCGGCGCGCTGAGCGGCGGCGATCACGCGGGCGAGGCAGTCGTCCACGGTTTCCACTGCCTTCACCGCCGCTGGTATCACGCCGGTGTGTCCGACCATGTCACCGTTGGCGTAGTTGCAGAGGATGAAATCGTAGTCGCGAGACCCGACCGCCTTACACAACACGTCCGTCACCCCGTACGCGCTCATCTCCGGTGCGAGATCGTACGTCGCCACCTTCTGGCTCGGTACCAGCTCCCGCACCTCACCCTTGTACGGCGTCTCGACACCGGCGTTGAAGAAGTAGGTGACGTGGGCGTACTTCTCTGTCTCCGCTGTTCGAAACTGCGTTCCGCCGTGCGCCGAGATGACCTCGGCGACGACGCGAGCGAGCGTGAAAGGCGGGAAGACGACGGGAAGCTCGTACGTCTCGTCGTACTGCGTCATCGTGACGACCTTGACGGACGGGCGACCGCGCACATCGAACCCGTCGAACGGACTCTCGGTGAGCGCGCGGGTGATCTGCCGCATCCGGTCCGCCCGGAAGTTGAAGAGGATGATCGCATCGCCATCTCGTACCGTCGCGACGGGCTGCTCGTTCCGTTCGATCACAACCGGCTTCATGAACTCATCGCTCTCGCCGCGCTCGTAGGCGGCGCGAATGGCGCTGAGCGGATCGGGCGCGCGGGGGCCGACGCCCTGCATCATGGCGCGGTACCACAGCTCGGTACGGTCCCAGCGGCGGTCGCGATCCATGCCGTGATAACGACCGCCCACCGACGCGACCGTCGCGCGCCCCTTCGCACGCTCCAGCGTCTGCTCCACGAATCCGAGCGCCGACCGGGGCAGGGTGTCACGACCATCGAGCAGCGCGTGAATCGCCACGTGCGGAACATGCTCGCGCTCGGCCAGATCGATGAGCGCGAACAGATGCTTGTCGACGGCGTGAACGCCGCCGTTGCCGATGAGTCCCGCGAGGTGCAGGGTCCCGCCACTCGCGCGCACCGCGGCACAGGTCTCGAGCAGAGTCTCGTTGCGAAAGAAGGAGCCGTCGTCGATGGCGAGATTGATGCGCACGAGGTCCTGCGGCACCACGCGTCCCGCGCCGAGGTTCAGGTGCCCGACCTCGCTGTTCCCCATCTGTCCTTCCGGCAACCCAACGGGAAGTCCGGAGGCGTGAAGCAGAGTGCGAGAGGTGCTGGTCCAGAGCGCGTCCCACGTCGGCGTGCGCGCCATCGCGATCGCGTTGCCTCGCGCTCCACCCGATAACCCCATCCGTCGAGCACCAACAAAACGACCGGGCGCTTGCGCGTAAACGACATCTTTGCTCGGTGAGAGTTCGAACGTATACTGCGGCGCGACCCCAGCCGCGGAAATGTAGGCGACCTCCCATCCCCCATCCAGCGATGCGGTGTAATTCGCTCGTGATGTTGTGCGTACTCGCAGCATCCTCAGCTGGCGCGCAGACTACGGCCGCAACAGCCGCGGCCGCGCGCGAAGCGCCCAATGGTCGTCTCGTCGCGACGATGCGCGCGGGCGCCGCGCTCGAGACGGGAGCGACGAAGGGCGACTGGACCGCGGTCACGATCGAGGGGTTTCTCAACAAGAGCGTCGTGACCTCGAAGAAGGATGCGCTCACGATACACGCGTCGAGTGGCGCGGCGATTCGAGCGAGCGCGGGGCCTTCCGCCACTGTCGTCGCAGTCATCGAGGACGGCATGCCGGTGGACAAGCTCGCGACGAGTGGCGACTGGTATCGGGTGAAACGCGATGCCTGGGTTCGCACGCGTGAGCTGACGACGATCATCGCGAAGTCGCCGCCGGTGGCTCGTGGCGCACCGGCGCGCGCCGAGGCAACGCAGGGCGCGCCACAGCGCGTCGCGGCGCTCCCTGCGCGCGGTGCGTCGGACGCCGCGGCCGTTCCGGCCTCGCCGTCCGATGCGTCGCCGGCGGTCGGAGATTTCGCCGCCGCTCATCCGCTCGTGCTCCGCGCCGCGCCGGACGGAAAGCCTTCGGGCACCGCGGACTCCGCAGCCCGCGTGCGGATCGTCGCTCGCGATCACGGATGGGCGCGTGTACAGTCCGAGGGATGGGTGCGGGAGAGCGAGCTGATTCCCGTGGACAGCTCGTCGGTGAGCGCGGTGAGCGCGGCGGATCTGCGCTCCGATCCGGAGCACTACAAGGGCTCGACGGTACGCTGGGTGGTGCAGGCGATCGCT
>DATHJR010000272.1:0-2758 GCA_035286525.1 Gemmatimonadaceae bacterium
GCGGCACGTTGTCGTCGATCGCGCGCTCGCGAAGATCATGCGCGCGATGCTTCGTTCGCCCGGCACGAAGCTCTTTCGCTACACCGACGACGCCGCGTGGAAGAACCTGTCCGAACGCGACGTGAACGACTACGTCCGCCGCGTCACGAGCGTGCGATACACGGCGAAGGACTTTCGGACCTGGGGCGGCACCGTGCGCGTCGCCACGGTCCTCTCCGACCTCGGCCCACCCTCGAGCGATGGTGAGGCGAAGAAGAATGTCGTGCTCGCGATACGCCTCGTGAGCGCGGAGCTTGGCAACACGCCGGCGATCTGCCGCGCGTCGTACGTGCATCCGATCGTCCTCGCGCGCTATCTCGATCACGGCGAGACGATCCTCCCCCGTGCCTCCGGGAAGACGGCGGGCGGACACTATCCCGAGGAGCGGGCGCTCATCCGCTTTCTGGACGAGCACTTTCCCGAGCGCCGCCGGCGCGTGCGGGCCGAGGACAAGGTGGCGGCGTAGGCGGGCCGCGGTAGCTTTCGCGTCATGCAGTCCGTCCTCGCCATCGATTCCGGCACTACCGGCGCCACCTGTCTCGTCATTGCCGCCAACGGTCGCGTGCTCGGTCGCGGCTATCGCGAGATCCCGCAGCACTATCCTCAGCCTGGGCACGTCGAGCACGAGCCGCTCGACATACTCAACTGCACGCTCGACGCCGCGCGCGAGGCGCTTGGCGCTTCGGGCGTCGCCCCAACGGCGATCGGCATCACGAATCAACGTGAGACGGTCGTGCTCTGGAATCGGCACACAGGCGCCCCGGTCGGCCGCGCGATCGTGTGGCAGGATCGTCGCACGGCGGCGCGCTGCGCGGCGCTGGCGCCGTACGCGGAGGACATCGCCGAACGGACCGGGCTGCTACCGGATCCATACTTCTCCGCGACCAAGCTCGAATGGCTGCTCGCGCACGAGCACATCGCGCGTATGGCTCGGGACGGTTCGCTCGCCGCCGGGACGGTCGATACGTGGCTGATCTGGAATCTCACCGGCGGCGCCGTGCACGCCACCGATCCCACGAACGCATCGCGCACGATGCTCTACCACATCGGCGACCTCGCGTGGAGCGAGTATCTGCTCGAGCTCTTCGGTGTTCCGCGCGCGATTCTTCCCGACGTGCGCGCGTCGAGCGGAGAGTTCGGGCTTGCGCGGGGATCTCTGCTCGGGCTCGCGCGCGATATCCCGATCATGGGCGTCGCCGGCGACCAGCAGGCCGCGCTGTTCGGGCAGGGATGCTGGGCGTCGGGGCAGGGGAAGAACACCTACGGCACCGGCGCGTTTCTGCTGCTCAACACCGGCATGGAGATCGGCGAGCCCGGCGGCGGGCTGCTCACCACGGTCGCGTGCGATGCGAGCGGCGGCCCCGCGTACGCGCTCGAGGGCGCGATCTTCGTCGCGGGCGCCGCCGTGCAGTGGCTGCGCGACGGACTCGGCATCATCGCCACGGCGGCCGAAACGCAGTCGCTCGCGCAGGAGATCGAGTCGAACGACGGCGTCTACTTCGTTCCGGCGCTCACGGGACTCGGCGCACCGCATTGGGAGCCCGAGGCGCGCGGCACGATCGTCGGACTTACGCGCGGCACGACGCGCGCGCACCTGGCGCGCGCAGCGCTCGAGGCGATGGCGTACGCCACGGCGGATGTGCTCGAGGTGATGCAGCAGCGCGGGCGCTGCACCTTCGAGTGGCTCCGAGTGGATGGGGGGGCGACGACGAATGAGTGGTTGATGCAGTTCCAGGCAGACGTGCTCGGTGTTCCGGTGGAGCGACCCGACATGGCGGAGACGACCGCGCTCGGTGCGGCCGGATTGGCGGGGATCGCCGCCGGTGTGTGGCCCGACGCACACGCCTTTCTCGGCACGCGCACGTTTCGTTCGTTCGTTCCGGGCCCAAACGCGGGCGAGGCCCGCGCCGCGCGCGAGGGGTGGGCGCGCGCGGTGCGCGCCGCGCTGTCGTGGGGGCGAGACCGCACGTGACGCGCTCTGCGCTGGCGCGAAAGCTCGACGCGCACTGCGCTGCGCTCGGCGCGTGCCGGCAGTGTGGGCTCGAGGACGCCGGTGTCGTGCCGATCCTTTCCCTCGCGCGGGCGACCCGGGTGATGCTCATCGGTCAGGCGCCCGGACAGGTCGAGACGGGCGAGGGAGAGCGCCGCGCGTTCGCTGGACGCGCCGGGAAGACGATGTTCCGCTGGCTCGCTCGCATCGGCGTCGACGAGGCGACGTTCCGCACTCGAGTTTACATCGCCGCCGTCACGCGCTGCTATCCCGGCCCGCATCCATCGGGGCGCGGCGACCGCGTGCCGTCGAAGTCCGAACAGGCGCGTTGCGGCACGTGGCTCGAGGCGGAGCTCGAGATCATACGTCCGAGGTTGTTGATCCCGGTGGGTAAGCTCGCGATCGAGAAATTTCTTCCCTCGGCGCCGCTCGACCAGCTCATTGGCAGGGTGCACGAAGCCGACCACGCGGGCGGCCATTCGCGCGTCATCCCGCTGCCGCATCCCTCGGGCGCGAGCAGCTGGGTGAATGCGCCGCGCCATCGCGCCCTGCTCGAGTGCGCCCTCGACCTCCTGGGCGTCGAGCTGGCGGCCATCTGGCGAGCGAGCGCGGCGCGCAGGCGCGCCTGATGCGCGGGCTCGTACTGGTCATCGGATTGCACGGCGGGGCCGGCGATCACTGGTTCGGCGCGGACAAAGTTAAACACTTCTTCATGTCCGCTTTCGTCGA
>DATHJR010000273.1:0-6015 GCA_035286525.1 Gemmatimonadaceae bacterium
AGCCGCGCGGCCGAATTGTCCTTCCTCGATCAGCACGGCGGTTTCGTAGCTGTACGATGAGAAGGTGGTGTAGCCGCCGCAGAAGCCCGTCGTGAGCATCACGCGTACCTCGACCGAGATGGCGGGAGTCGCGAGCGCGTATCGCATCAGAAAGCCGAGCAGCAGGCTGCCGGTGATGTTGATGAGCAGCGTTCCCCAGGGGAAGCTCCCCATGCGTTGCTGCACGGCCACCGTCAGATAGAATCGCGAGACGCCTCCTGCCGCGGCCCCGACGGCTATCGCCCAAAACAGTTTCACATCTACCTCGGCGGTGCGCGGTGACTACGGCAAGCGGATGAGAATGTGCTCGTACGTAACGGTGTCGCGGAGGAGCCGCTAGCCGATGCCCTGCAACGCGAGTCTGCGCAGCACGTGGGTCGCGATCACGATGTCCTGCACCGCGACGCCGGTGAGATCGGCGATCGAGATCTGATCCTCGCTCGTGCGGCCGAGCTTGGGGTCGGCGAGCACCGCGCCGAACTCGCGCACGCGCTCCAGGGTGATGGCACCCGCCGCGAGTGCCGGCGCGAGGTCGCCATGGTCTGCGCACTGCGCGATGCTGTCCGCCACGACCACCTCCGCACGCGCGAAGAGCGCCGTGTCGAGCTCCTGCTTTCCCGGCGAGTCCGCGCCCACGCCCGTGACGTGTGTTCCCGGCCGAACCGCATGGGCGCGAAAGTGTGCGCCGCGAGATGCAGTCGTCGTCACGATGAGCTCCGAGCCCTCGGCCACCTCTTCCGCGCGTCTGTACACGGTCACGCGAAACCCCATCGCCTCGAGATCCACCGCGCACTCCGCCGCGCGATCGGCCGAGCGGCCATACAGCGCGATGTTCCTGCACGCGGTGACGTCTTCGAGCATCATCGGCTGCAGCCGTGCCTGAACTCCTGTCCCGATGACGCCGATTTGCTTAATGGAGCGCGTTCGCGCCAGAGCGCGCGCGGCCACCGCGCCGCCCGCGGCGGTGCGCAGATCGGTGAGCCGCGAGCGATCCAGCAGCACCGCCAGCAGAAATCCCGTGTGACTGTCGAATACGAGCATGCAGCCGTCGCCCGTGGGAAGCCCGCGCGCAGAGTTCTGGGGAAATCCTGCGGCTACCTTGATGACGAAGACATCTCCGCCTTTCACGTAGCCGTATTTGAGATGCACGTCGCCCGCCGGCTCGGTAAACCCGAGATAGCCGACGGGCGGCACCACCACGCGACCCGCCGTGTACGCCACGAACCCCGCGGCGATCTCCTCGATCAGCTCGGACGCCTGCACGGCGCGCTCGCAATCCTCCGCGCTGACGACGAGCGGCTGAGACAGCGGTTCAGACACGAACCGTGCGCCGGCTAGACGCCGGCACCAACCAACGGCGCCAGCCCCGTACGCAGCCGCGCGAGTCCGGCGTGCAAGTACTCCGGCTTCGAGCCGAGCCAAACGCGCATGTAGTTCTCGAGTCCGAAGTGCAGTCCCGGAACGATGAGGGTGGACTGCTCCTTCAGGATGCGCTCGGCGAGCGGAATGCTCGCGGCTTCCGAGTTGTACTTGAGAAACGCGATCGCGCCCGCGTGCGGCGGCGTGAACTCGAAGAAGTCGCCCATCTCCGTCGTCCACGCCTCGAGGGTGGGGAGATTCTCGCGCAGCACGGCTCGCGTGCGCGCGTACAGCTGCGTGCGTACTCCGGGGGAGACGGCGACGCGCGCGATGTGATCGGAGATCTTGTTCGGGCAGATCGTGATGTAGTCGTGCTGCGTCCAGCACGAGGCGATGACTTCCGGCGGCCCGACCATCCAGCCGATGCGCACGCCGGGAATGCCGTACGCCTTCGAGAGCCCGCTCGTCACGATGACGCGATCGCTCATTCCCCAGAAGCTGGGCGTGCGCTCGCCCTCGATCTCGGCGCCCTGGTACACCTCGTCGGCAATCAGGTATGCACCCACCGCGTCGACGCGCTCGACGATCCGCTCCATCGCCTTGCGCGAAAGCACCGCGCCTGTCGGATTGTTCGGGTTCGTGACGTACACGAAGCGCGTCTTCGGCGTCACCGCCCTCTCGAAGGCCTCCCAATCGACCTCCCACGTGCCATCGACGCGCTCGAGCTGAAAGCGCTCGACGGTGGCGCCGAGGCTGCGCGGCACACCCCAGAGCTGCAGATAGTTCGGAACCTGGAGCGCGACCACGTCGCCCGCGCGCAGAAGCGTGAGCGCGAGAATGTAGTTGGCTTCGGAGGTCCCGTTGGTGACTTCGATGTGATCTATCGTCGTACCCGGATACATGGCGGCGATGCGCTCGCGCAGCTCGATGGTTCCGTTCGATTGGCTGTAGCCAAGCGGAGCATCCATCAGTGCGTCGAGGTCGAAGCCGTACTTCACCATCTCTCTGAGGGTCACGGGGCGTACGCCGGACTCGCTCAGGTCGAAGTCGACGACGTTCTCGTATGTCGACTGCATGCGTTCCATCAGGAAGGTTTCAATCATTCCTCAATGTGCAGCAGTCGAGCCCCCGCATCAATACGCAGGCGAGATTAGCGTTCGATCCTCGCGTGCGCGCGCACGGGAAAGGTGCCCATCCCGCGGACCTTGGGCGGCGTAGCCGAGAAACGAAATCCATCGAGCGGCAGCGCGCCGAGCTGGGTCATGTGCTCCACGATCGGGATTCCGGCCTTCAAAAGCACCGTGTGCACGGGACGCATGCCATCGTCCGTGCAGTCGATGTTGTGCGAGTCGATGCCGACGAGCGCGGCGCCCGCATCCCGCAGATAGGTCGCGGCTTGCTCCGTCAGGAACGGGAATCCGGTGAAGTAGCGCTCCGTGCGCCAGTGCGCATCCCAGCCGGTGTGGACGAGCACGGCGCGTCCCCGCACTTCGAGCGCGCCGAAGTGCGCGCGGTCGATGGCGCGATCGCCGGAGGGCGGAACGCGCAAAACGACTCCGGGCAGATCGGCGATCGAGTCGAGCGTGAGGCCGCTGAGATCGATCCCGTCCTCGTATCGATGGAACGGCGTGTCGAGATACGTACCAGTGTTCGCTACCATCTCGAGGCGCGCGATGTGGAATTCGGTGCCAGGCCCGTAGATGCTCCTCGATGCCTCGCGCGACAGGTGATCGCTGATCACCGGCGCCGGCAACCCCTTGTACGTGATCATGCCGCTTTCGATCGTGTGACTGAGATCAACGAATCGCGATCGGGAATCGATGTGCATGGCGTGCTTTCCTCGGGAGTCGACCGTCGTGTGCCGATGAAGCTGCCTGGCGCGGTCGACATGGGCAACCGGCAGCACGAGTTGCCGCGCGCACCCTGCGGAAGCATCGTCCCCGCACCATCTTTCCGACCGTCTGCCTTCGCGAGTGCATTGATGCCCGGCGAGACCTATCGGCGCCCCAGGGATGACGTACACCCCCCGCGCGACTTTCCCGGATATCGTGGCACTGCGCTGCGGCATCCGCGGCAGCCGCTCGTCATCGTACCGCAGACACTCTCGGAGCTCACGGGGCCCGTGTATGGTCACGCGTCGGTGACGACGGCCGATTCCGATCTCACCAATCGCGGCAGCGCCGAACCGATCGGCGAGCGCATCATCGTCGAGGGGCGTGTCATCGATGAAGACGGGAGAGCCGTTCGCGATTCACTCGTCGAGCTGTGGCAGGCCAACGCCGCAGGGCGCTACGCTCATCGAGTCGACCGGCACGACGCGCCGCTCGATCCGAACTTCACGGGCGCGGGCCGCGCGATCACCGACTCCGATGGGCGATACCGCTTCGTCACGATCAAGCCCGGTGCGTACCCATGGCTCAATCACTCCAATGCGTGGCGGCCGTCGCACATTCACTTTTCGCTGTGGGGGCCGAGCTTCCTGACGCGACTGGTCACGCAGATGTACTTTCCGGGCGACCCTCTGCTCGCGCTCGATCCGATCTTCAACAGCGTTCCCGACCCGCGCGGGCGCGAGCGGCTGGTGTCCAGCTTCGATCTCTCGCTCACGCAGCCCGAACGTGCGCTGGGCTATCGCTTCGACATCGTTCTCCGCGGTCGCCAGGCGACTCCGATGGAAACACGACATGGCTGAGCTGACGCCGTTCCAGACCGTCGGACCATTCTTCTCGATCTGCCTCGGCGAGGCCGGCCGTGCGCACATCGCAGGCGACAATGCGATGGGGAGGCACATCACGATCGAAGGTACAGTGCGCGATGGTGCGGGTGCGGTGGTTCCAGACGCGCTCGTGGAGATCTGGCAGGCAAACGCCGCCGGCCGCTACGCGCATCCCGACGACCACCAGTCGAAGCCGCTCGATCCGAACTTCAGCGGCTACGGACGCGCGCCGACGGATGACGAGGGACGGTTCACGATCGAGACCGTGATGCCGGGCCGCGTCCCGGCGCCCGGCGATACACTCCAGGCGCCGCACCTGCTGCTTGGCGTTCTCGCGCGCGGCATCCTCACTCGCCTCGTCACTCGCATGTACTTCGACGATGAGCCATCGACCGCGGATGACGCCATCCTGAAGCTCGTTCCCGCCGAGCGGCGCGCAACGCTCATCGCGCGGCACACGACTGGTGACATATACAGATTCGACCTCGTGCTGCAGGGCGACCGCGAGACAGTGTTCTTCGATGTCTGAGTGCGCCCGATGATCCTCGACGCGCTGTTCGGCGATCCCGCCGTCGACAAGTTGCTCTCGGATGCCAGCCTGGTCGCCGCGATGCTGCGCGTCGAGGTCGCCCTCGCCAAGGCCGAGGCGTCCATCGGGATCATTCCCGAGCGCGCGGTCGATGCGATCGCGCAGAGCGCCATCGTCGCGGACTACGACCTGTCCGCGCTCGCGGCGGAGGCCGTGAGCGCGGGCAACCTCGCGATTCCGCTCGTGCGTCAGCTCACCGCTCGCGTCGCCCGCATCGATGCGGATTCCGCTCGCTACGTGCACTGGGGCGCGACGAGTCAGGACATCATCGACAGCGCAATGGTGCTGCGCCTTCGCGATGCGATCGAGATCGTGCTCCGGTCGCTCGAAAGTGCGAGCGATTCCGCGGCCTCGCTCGCCGAGCGGCATAGCGGTACGGTGATGACTGGCCGCACGTGGCTGCAGCATGCCACGCCGATCACCTTCGGTCTCAAGGCGGCCGGATGGATGAGCGCGCTCGATCGTGCGCGCGCCGACCTTGCTCGTTCGCTTTCGCGCGCTCTCGTCCTCCAGCTCGGCGGCGCATCCGGCACGCTCGCGGCGCTCGGCGATCGCGGCGGGGACGTCGCGACGGCTATGGGCGCGGCGCTCGGGCTTGCCGTACCCGAGCTCCCCTGGCACGCGCAGAGGGATCGCCTCACGTCGCTCGCGTGCGCGCTCGGTGTCGCGACCGGAGCGATGGGAAAGATCGCGCGCGACGTTTCCCTGCTCGCGCAGACCGAGGTCGCGGAGGCGTTCGAGAGTGCGACCGGTGAGCGCGGCGGGTCGTCGACGATGCCGCAGAAGCGGAATCCAGTGGGGGCATCGGTGGTGCTCGCCGCGTCGGTGCGCACGCCCGGCCTCGTTGCGACCATGCTCTCCGCGATGCCGCAGGAGCACGAGCGCGGGCTCGGAGGGTGGCAGGCGGAATGGGAGACGCTGCCGGAGCTCGTGCACCTCACGGCCGGCGCCGCGCGGCATGCCGCGGAGATGCTCGCGGCGCTCGAGGTCGATGCGACGCGGATGAAGGAAAACGCGGACATGACAGGCGGCATCGCGTTGGCCGAGTCGGTGTCTATGGCGCTCGCGGCGCACGTCGGAAAGGCCGACGCGCATCGCACGATCGGCGCGGCGAGCCGTCGCGCGATCGCCGAGCATCGCGCGCTTGCCGCTGTGCTCGCCGAGATGCCGGAGGTCATGAAATTCCTGAGCGCGGATGACATCGCTCGCCTGCTCACCGCCGATCGATATCTCGGCTCGAGCGCGCAGCTGGTGGGCGCGGCGCTCGCGCGCCACGGGCGCGAGCGGGCCGGGTGATCGTGGACACGCCGTT
>DATHJR010000274.1:0-7147 GCA_035286525.1 Gemmatimonadaceae bacterium
CGCGGGAGCCTTCCGATTCGCGAGAAGACGTAGCCGCCCAGCGTGGACCAGCTTCCCTCTGGAATCTTCACCCCGTGATCCGAGCGCACGTCGATCAACGAGAGGGAGCCCGAGAGCTCGAGCACACCGTTCAACTCGAGCGCCTCGCGCTGCGCCACATCATACTCGTCCGCGATGTCGCCTATCACTTCCTCGACGAGGTCTTCCATCGTGACGATCCCGGCAGTTCCGCCGAACTCGTCGAGCACGATCGCCATGTGAGCGCGCGTCTTCCGCAGGTCGTCGAGCACCCGCTCGGCCGGCCGGGTGTCGGGGATGTACAGCGCCTCGCGCACGAACTGCTGCACGGTGAACGGCGTTTCGCCGGCGTAAAGCCAGAGGTCCTTGGCGAGGAATACGCCTATCAAGTCGTCGAGATCCTCGCCGTAGACCGGATACCTCGAGTAGCGCTCCCGCCGCACTATCGCCCACACCTCCTCCTGGGTGGCGGTCGCGTGGATGGCGACGATCTCGGTACGAGGGCGCATCACGTCGCGCGCCTTCTTCTGATGAAAGTCGAACACCCCCGCGAGCATCTGGGTGTCGCTCTCGTTCAACAATCCGTGTCTGCGCGTTTGCATGACCAGCAGCCGCAACTCCTCCGGCGAGTGCGCGCGATCGCTGTCGGTCACCTGCGTGACGCCGAGCAGCTTGAGGAGAGCGTTTGCGGCGCCGTTGAGCAGATAGGTGAAGGGGAGCGCGACCTTCGCGAACCAGCGGAGCGGACGTACCAGCCACCGGCTCGTCGCCTCCGGATTGGCGTAGGCGATTGACTTCGGCACCAGCTCTCCGATCACGATGTGCAGAAAGGTGATCGTGACGAAGGCGACGATCACCGTCGCTGCCGCGTGGGAGATGACGGCCGCGTCGCCGAACCCCAGCCTCTGGAAGAGCGCCGCGATCAGGGAGGCCACGGTCAACTCGCCTGCCCAGCCCAGGGCCAGCGACGCCAGCGTGACCCCGAGCTGCACCGCGGACAGGTAGCGGGGGATGTCGTTGGCCGTCTCCTGGACGAGCTTCGCGCTCCGATCGCCCCGCGCCGCCAGCGCGTCGATGCGGGAGCGCCGGGCACTCACCAGCGAGAGCTCGGCCGCTACGAAAAAGGCGTTCGCCAGCACGATCACCATCACAGCGATGAGTCGCAGCACGATCGCGCTCGCGGTCAGCGCGACAACTGAATTCTCCACGTAACTCATTGTAGGAGTGGGTCGTCGTCCAGGTATAGCAAAATGCACCAATCGGCGGGCTACCGGAACTCTTGCGCTTTGCGAGTGCCTCGCCACGCCCCCGCACCACGAGCGTCCGCCGCATTAATGATCGAGCCCCTTCGCGTTCTTCGCCTCATCTATATTGGGCGCCTCTCGTTGGCGGCCGCGATCTTTTTCGCGGCCGTCTTCTCGTGGCACGGCGCCGACCCGCGCGACACCCTCCTGGCGACGCTCGCGTTCTTCGCCGCCATCGCCTTTACCTCGCTTTCCGCCTGGTTCGGCGTGGCGTACCGAAACCTGGTGTCGCGCGGCTTCTACTACGCCCAGTCGGTGTTCGACGTCGCGCTCGTCACCACGATCGTGCACGTCACCGGGGGCTCGCTCTCCCCCTTCGCCGCGCTCTACATCCTCGTTACGGCGTGCGCTTCGCTCCTCCTCCCGGTAGGCGGCGGCCTGCTCATCGCCGCGCTCGGAAACGTGCTGTACTTCTCGGACGTGATCGTCCTGCAGGGTACGTCGCTCGGCATGCCGGTCATCCTCCAGCTCGGCGTCTTCGCGATCACCGCGCTTGGCGTCGCCTACCTTGGCGCCAGGCTGCAGGAGGCCGGGGTCACGCGCGAGGCGCTGGCACAACAGCTCGCCGTGGTGAAGCTGCAGGCGGAGGATGTGCTCAAGAACATCCGTAGCGGCATCATCACGATCGACACGCATGGACACATACTCTTTGCAAACTCGATGGCTGGCACCCTCATCGGCATTGATGGGGAGGCGGTGCGCGGGCGACACATCAATGAAGTGCTAACCGCGATCGCGCCGGCTCTTTCCTCCGCGCTCGACAAGGCCGTGAATGGACGCGAGCGCGTCACGCGCGGGGAAGCCGAGATCACCGTGAACGGCCGCACCTTTCCGATTGGATTCACGACGACGACGATGAACGCAGACGGCACGCCGGGCAACATGTCGGGCACCGTCATCTTTCAGGATATCTCGGACAACAAACGCCTCGAGGAGCTGCGACTGCGAGCCGAACGCCTGGAGGCTGTGGCGGAGCTCAGCGCGTCGCTCGCGCACGAGATCAAGAATCCGCTGGCGTCGATTCGCAGCGCGGTCGAGCAGCTGGGCGCCCGTTCCCGCGCCACCGACGACGAGCGGATTCTCGCCACGCTCATCGTGCGCGAGTCGGACCGCCTCTCGCGCCTGCTGTCCGAATTCCTCGACTTCGCGCGCGTCCGCGTCACGCGCGGTGATCGCGTGAATGTTGGCGACGTCGCGCAGGCCGCGGTTCGCCTCGCGGACACGCATCCCGATCGCAAGGCGGGAGTGAGAGTAACGTGCGTGATTCCCACCGAGCCGCTGCTCGTGGAGGGCGACGAGGATCTGCTCCATCGCGCGATCTTCAACATCACGCTCAACGCGGTCCAGGCTGCGCCGGCAGACTCCGGGCGCGTGACCGTCGAGGTCTCGCAGCTCAACCCCGAGCAGATCCCCACCGGTGTACCATTCGACGTGAGCGCGATCGCGCTTCGAGTTTCCGACAACGGCCCCGGAATTCCGATCGAGCTGCGCGAGCGCGTTTTCGACCCATTCTTCACGACAAAAACCGGCGGCACGGGACTCGGACTTCCGATCGTGCACCGCGCGATCGAAGCGCATCGAGGCTTCGTCTTCATGGACAGCAGTCCGAAAGGCACTCGCTTCACCGTATTGCTGCCGCAGCTGCAGCAGCAGCGCATTCCAGTGGAGAACGTCGCATGAACGCTACCGCCAGCCCATCTGTCCTCATCGTCGACGACGAGACCGGCATCCTTGAGACGCTTAAGATCCTCCTCAAGAACGAGGGGTTCACACCGCACGTCGCGCTCGGCGGCAAGCAGGGGCTCGAGCAGATCGCCGCTCTCACTCCCGACATCGTTCTCTCCGACGTGCGCATGCCGAACGTCGGCGGATTGGAGATCCTGTCCGCGGCGCGCGCCAAGGATCCGTTCGTACCCGTCATCCTCATGACCGCGCAGGCAGACCTCCGCTCCGCGATCCAGGCGGTGAACGAAGGCGCGTACCACTACATCCAGAAACCGTTCGTCAACGACGAGATCATCACCATCCTGCGGCGCGCGGCCGAGCATCGGCAGCTGCGAGTCGAGAATCAGACGCTGAGGCAGGAGATCAAGCGGCAGGGGCAGAACGGTGTGAGCGCGCCGATCGGCCGGAGCAAGGCGTGGCTCACGGTTCTCCGGCTCGCGGAGACCGTCGCGCCCACGGACTCCATCGTGCTCATCCAGGGTGAGTCCGGAACCGGCAAGGAAGTCGTCGCGCGCTACATCCACGAGCTGTCGCAGCGTACGGAAGGCACCTTCAACTCGATCAACTGCGGAGCGCTCCCCGAGAGCCTCCTCGAGAGCGAGCTGTTCGGCCACATGAAGGGATCGTTCACCGGCGCCGTGAAGGACAAACGCGGTCTCTTCGAGGCGGCCTCGAAGGGCACGTTCTTCCTCGACGAGATCGGAGAGACGACTCCATCGACGCAGGTCAAGCTCCTTCGCGTGCTGCAGCAGCGCGAGGTCATCCCCGTCGGCGGAACCGACCCGGTTGCGATCGATACACGCATCCTCGCCGCGACCAATCGTGATCTCGAGGAGGAAATGAAGCGCGGAACCTTCCGCGAGGATCTCTTCTATCGGCTCAACGTCTTCGCGCTGCATCTGCCGCCGCTGCGCCAACGGCGGGACGATGTGCCGCTCCTCATCGACGCGTTCCTGCTGCGGGGCGCGCTTCAGCGCGGGGGCGAGACCATGCGCCTCACCGATGAGGCGCTCGATGCAATGCTCGCGTACTCGTGGCCCGGTAACGTCCGCGAGCTCGAGAATGCGCTCGAGCGCGCGATGATCGTGTCCGCCGGCCCGATGATCGACGTGTCGGCGCTCCCCGAGCGCGTGACCGAACGGAAGCCGGAGCCGCTCATCTCCGATCGCCCCACCAGCGCGAACCCTGCCCTCGATGTGATCGAGCGCGCCTACATCATGTGGGTGCTTCAGTGCGAGGGCGGTAACAAGAGCCGCGCCGCCGAAGTGCTCGGAATCGATCCTTCGACGCTGTACCGAAAGCTCTCCCGTTATGGAGTCGCGGAGACGTGAGGCACACCACCCGTTCCACTCCCTCGTCCTTCCCGCCGCTGACGGGCGAAGGGCGCAACGCTCCGGCGGCTGGTGCGTCCTCTGTTCAACCAGCCATGACTGCCGCCGTCACGCCTTCATCGTCGCGCCCGTTGGAGGGCCCCAGCCTCCCGCCCGAGGGCGGTCCGCTGAAACTCCACGCATCGCTCAAGACCGAGATGATGCTCAGCCTCGCCGTGCTCGGCGCCGCCGCACTTTCGCTCGCGGCGCTCAACGCCGTCGTGCTCGAAACGCTTGCGCTGAGCAAGGAAGGGCCGCTCTATCTGGCGCTCCTCATCCTCGCCGACATTCTGATCTTCGTCGCCTTCGGCGCCTACAAGATTCAGGGACTCGTGCTCGACCCGCTCGACGTCGTCGTCGAGACCACGGAGGCGATCGCCGACGGTGATCTCTCGCGGCGCGTGCCGCGCACGGGCCCGACCGAGTTCTCTAGGCTCGCGCGAAGCATCAACCGCATGACCGCGCGCATCCTCGAGGAGCAGGCGCAGCGCACGCATCTCGAAAAGGTCGCCAGCGTTGGCCGCCTCGCCGCGGGCGTCGCCCACGAGATCGGCAATCCGCTCGGCGCCATCGGCGGCTACGCACACATTCTGCGCAAGAGCTCCGTGCTGGACACCGACGCGCTCGACGCCGTCGCCGGCATCGAGCGCGAGTCCGCTCGCATCGATCGCATCATGCGTGGCATGCTCGAGTACGCCCGCCCGCGCCGTCGCATTACGTCGCGCATCGACCTGAACGTCACGGTGAACGAGGTCGTCCAGCTTCTGCGCGATCAGGGAACGCTTCGCGAGGTGGCGCCGGAGGTCGCGCTCCAGAACGGGCTCCCGAAGCTCACCGGCGATGCGCACGAGCTCGAGCAGGTGCTCGTCAATCTGATTCTCAACGCCATCGACGCGATGCAGGGGCGGGGCAAGGTCTGGATCGTCACGCAGTCCGTGGCCTTCGACGACATCACGGGTCGCAACGGGCGCCGCAACAGCGATCCCGATGGATTCGACGTCGCGCGCGAGCACAGCGCGCGCGTGCGAGCGTGGGTGAACAGCGTTGGCGAGCCGGCGCAAATCCTCAAGCTCATCGTCGCCGACTCCGGCCCGGGAGTTCCGCTCGCGGAGAGCGAGAAGATCTTCGATCCGTTCTACACGACGAAGGAGCCGGGCCGCGGCACCGGACTCGGACTCGCCGTCGTTTCGCGGATCGTCGAAGGACTCGGCGGCACGATCTGGGTGCGCGAGGCGCGCGAGGGCGGTGCAGCGTTCATGATGTACTTCCCCGTGACGGATGAAGCAGCCGATTCCGACGACCGTGCCGCTGGCACCACCGCGCTCAAGCCGTGAAAATCCTAGTCGTTGACGACGAGCCGGGGCTCCGTCAAACGGTCTCCCGGATACTCGGTGCGGAAGGACATACCGTGGGAACCGCGAGCGAGGGGGACGAGGCACTGACCAGGCTCGCCACTGAAGACGTGGACCTCGTGCTCTGCGATCTGCGCATGCCGAAGATGGACGGCCTCGAGTTCATCGAGCGCTACACCTCCGGCGGCGGACATGCGCTCGTCATCGCCATGAGCGCCTACGGCGATTCCGACACCGCGATCGCCGCCATGCAGAAGGGCGCGTACGACTACGTCCAGAAGCCCTTTCGAGCGGAGGAAGTCGTACTCGCGGTTCGAAAGGCTGCAGAGCGGGAAAAGCTGCGGGCGAAGGTGGAAGAGCTCGAGGACCAGCTCAGCACCATCCGCGGAGCGGACGAGATCATCGGACATAGCGCATCGATCAAGGCGGCGCTCGACATGGCGCGCAAGGTCGCGCGGCATCCATCGACGGTACTCATCACGGGCGAGAGCGGAACCGGCAAGGAGCTGGTCGCGCGCCTCGTGCACAGGAGCAGCCCGCGCGCGGAGAAGGCGTTCGTCGCCGTCAACTGCGGCGCGATCCCGGAAGCGCTTCTCGAGAGTGAGCTGTTCGGACACGTGAAGGGATCCTTCACGAGCGCCGACCGCGACAAGATGGGTTTGTTCGAGGAGGCGAGCGGCGGAACCCTCTTTCTCGACGAGATCGGGGAGCTTCCGTCGGCGCTGCAGGTAAAGCTTCTGCGCGCGCTGCAGGAGGGAGAGGTTCGTCGAGTTGGGGCGACTACTTCGCAGAAGATCGACGCGCGCGTCGTCGCGGCCACTAATCGCGATCTCGGCGTCGACGTCGCGAGCGGCCGCTTTCGCGGCGACCTGTACTACCGCGTCAACGTCGTCACCATTCGGCTCCCGCCCCTGCGCGAGCGCGCGCAGGATGTGCCCGAGCTCGCGCTCCACTTCCTTCGGCTGTACAACGCCCGGCTGGGTCTCAGGGTCGAATCGATCTCGCCGCCGGCCATGCGCACGCTCATGGACTACTCCTGGCCGGGGAACGTGCGCGAGCTGGAGAATGTGATCGAGCGCGCGCTGGTGCTCTCGGCCGGCTCGACGATCGAGCGAGAACATCTGTCAGACATCATCACGCCCGTCACGACGACGGCAGTACCGGACGTGGATGATTTTTCGGTCAAGCGGCAGACCGAGGCGCTCGAGCGCGCGCTGATCAAGCGCGCGCTCGAACGGACGAACGGCAACCGCACGCGCGCCGCGCAGCTGCTCGATCTGTCGCACCGTGCGCTGCTCTACAAAATTCGGGACTACGAGCTCGGTAGCTGACCGGCGAGGGCGACCGTCTGCCTCTGCGCACCTGGGCTGCCCCGGGC
>DATHJR010000275.1:0-3006 GCA_035286525.1 Gemmatimonadaceae bacterium
CGACGTAGAGCAGCGTCATCGCGAGTCCCGATGCCGACGCCACGCGCAGCCACAAGGGTGGCCGCGGTGACACCGCGCGCAATCCGAAGATGGGAATCGCGAACATCACCACGTACGTCAGTGCGTAGAACATTCCGCCCGCATTGAACAGGAGCTGGAACGCCTCCGCCTGTCTGACTCCAATCAGACTCACCAGCGCGATCCCGAACGCGCACGCGCCAACGAGCGCGATCGAGTTCACCGGGGTCTTGTATCTCGCGTGGAGGCGGCTGAACCACGATGGCAATAGGCGATCCCACCCGGCGACCATCGGCAGGCGCGTCACCGCGGTGAAGCTCACACTCGTCTGCGCCACGCGCATGGCGAGCGTCATCATGATCGCGATCGTCACGAGCTGCGACACGAAGCCGAACGAGCCGAATCCGGCGCGTAGCACCTGTGGCAATGGTCCCACCAGGTCGATGTCGTTCGTCGGGATGTACGCGACGACGGTGCTGGTGCCGAGCACGAACATCAGCGCGATGATCGGCGCGGCGATCACCACGGATCGCCCCACCGACTTCGCTGGCGACTTCGTCTCGCCCGCGAGGATTGCGACGTACTCGAATCCGCCGAGCGCGCCGAATCCCAACTTGCCGAGGATGTTCAGGTTGAACAGTGACAACTTCGGAACGCTCGTGCGAAAGGGATGATACTCCCGCAGGTGACCGGTGAGCAGCCCGATCACAGGCAGCGCCAGGAGCGCGGCGAAGATGATGAGCATCATCACGCCGCCCGCATTGTGCACCCACTTCCCAACCGAGAGCCCGATGGTCGATGCCACGACCATCGCCGAGAGAATCACCGCCGCCGCCAGCGCCACGAACCAGCTGCTCGTCGTCATCCACGCCGCGCTCGGGCCGAGCGCATACGAGAGGTAGGTCGCGCTCTGCAGGCCGATCTCGGACGTGTTCACGATGACGTACAACCAGAGATTCCACGCGAGCATGAATCCCACGGTCTCGTTGAAGCCGAGCTTCGCCCACTGATAGAGTCCGCCCTCGAGCGGCATCAGCTTGTTCAGGTACATCACCACCGCGGCCGACGGCAGGTAGAAGAGCGTGAGCGCGGCCAGCCAGAACACCACGTGCGACGACCCGAGTTTTCCGGCGACGCCGATCCAGGTGAGACCCACGATGAACAGAATCTGCGTGAGCACCAGATCGCGCACGCCTAGCTCCTTCCTGAGCGCCGCGCTGTGCGCCACCACACGCGCCTCGGCCTTCGCGAGATCGCTCCCCGGCGACGCGGAGCCCGCGGGACCTTCGGCGCTGTGCGGAGAGTTCATGGGCGCGCCGCGCCGAGAATCTCCCAGTAGCGAGCCCACGCCTCGAGTCCCTCGTGCAGCCGGTGCACGCGGAAAAACTCGTTCGGCGCGTGATTGTCCTCGTCGGCGGTGGAGAACGAGAAGAACACCGTGTCCAACCCCATGTGACGCTGAAACAGCTCCGCGATCGGCACCGTGCCGCCCATGCGCACGATCAGCGGGCGCACACCATAGACGGCTCGCAGCGCCGCCTCGGCCGCCACGAGCGCGAAGTGATCCGCGCGAATGTGCGCCGCGCGCGCTCCGTGATCGGCTGCGGAGATCGACAGGTGAGTACCGGGCGGCACGTGGCTCTCGAGATGCCGAGACACCAGCGTGACCACGGTTGACGGATCCTGATCGGGAACCAGACGACAGGTGATCTTCGCGTGCGCCTCCGTCGGGATGACCGTCTTCTGCCCCGGCCCGCAGTAGCCACCCCACATGCCGTTGACCTCGAGCGTCGGGCGCGTCCACTGCCGCTCCAGCGTCGTGTATCCCGGCTCACCAAATGCGGACGGCGCGCCCACCTGCGCGAGATAGGCGGCTTCGTCGAATGGCAGCGACGCGATGTCGGCGCGCTCTCGAGTGGTGAGCTCGCGCACGCCGTCGTAGAATCCCCGCACCGCGACGCGTCCGCCCGGCAGGTGCAGCGAAGCGATCAGGCTCGCCATTGCATGCAGCGGGTTGGCCACTCCGCCGCCGTGTCTTCCCGAATGAAGATCCTTCGCCGCCGCAGTGAGCGAGAGCTCGAGCCCCGCGAGCCCACGGCTCGATACCGTGAGCGACGGCTCGTCAATGCGCCACATCGCGCCGTCGGCGGACAGCACGACGTCTGCGGCGAGCAGCTCCCTGTTCTCGCGAATGAATGCGTCGAGGCTGGGGCTGCCGATCTCCTCCTCTCCCTCGAACACGCACTTGACGTTGATCGGCAGCGCGCCCGCCACGGCGAAGAACGACTCGGCGACCTTGATGGGGATCAGCATCGGCCCCTTGTCGTCGGACACGCCGCGCGCATAGAGTCGCCCGTCGCGCGGCGCGGGCGTGAAGGGTGCGCTCCGCCACTTCTCCAGCGGGTCGGCCGGCTGCACGTCGTAATGGCCGTACACCAGAACCGTCACCTTGCCGGGGGCGCCGAGCCATTCGCCGTAGATGACTGGATTGCCGGGTGTGGCGAGCGTGCGGACGGCGAATGGTCCGGCGGCTTCGAGTGCGGCGGCCACCCACCGCGCCGCCGCGTCCATGTCCGCGGCGTGCGCGGGATCGGTGCTCACGCTCGGGATCGCGGCGAAGTCGACCAGCTCCGCGAGAATGCGGTCGTGCCGCGCCGCGAGATGCGCGAGAACCTTTTCGCTCGACGTCACTTTCCGCCGTCGACGGCGAGGACCTGTCCCGTGATCCAACCCGCGCTATTCGATGCGAAAAAGAGCACGGCGTAGGCGATGTCCTCGGGGGAGCCGAGTCGCTTGAGCGCGATCTGCTCTACGAGCGCTCGCTGGCCTGCCTCGCCGTACGATTCCCACTGGCGCTCTGTGGCCGCATTGGAGCGCACGAATCCCGGCGCAACGTTGTTGACCGTGATGCCCCACGGTCCCAGCTCATGCGCGAGCTGCCGGGTGAGCCCGATCTGCGCGGCCTTCGCCGAGGCGTAGGCCTGGATG
>DATHJR010000276.1:0-2779 GCA_035286525.1 Gemmatimonadaceae bacterium
CTCACCCGACGTCGGCTCGATGAGACGGAGGATCGTGCGGCCGGTGGTCGTCTTGCCGCAGCCCGATTCGCCGACAACGCCGAGCGTCTCGCCTCGCGCGACGTCGAAGGAGACGTCGCTGACGGCCTGAACCGCGCCAACCTGGCGCGCGAAAACGCCCCTCTTGATGGGAAAGGATTTCCTGAGGTTTCGCACAGAAAGCAGCGGGGCAGTCCCGTTCATGCCGCGGCGACTCCTTCTTCCACCACCAGTGGCGCGTGGGGATGGTTGCGGCGCTCCGGCTCGATCGCGAGGTGACAGCGCGACACGTGACTGGTACCCACCTGATAAAGGGGCGGATGCTCCCGCTCGCACAGATCCCACGAATAGGGACAGCGCTCGCGGAACCGACACCCGCTCGGCCACTGAGTTGGCGCCGGTACCGTTCCGGGAATGACATTCAGTCGCTCCTGATCGTGACCGATGTGCGGCATCGAGTGCATCAGCCCTTCGGTGTACGGGTGGTGGGGCCTGGCGAAGAGCTCGTCGACCGCGGCCTGCTCCACGATTTCCCCGGCGTACATCACGATGACACGCGAGGTCGTCTCGGCAATCACGCCAAGGTCGTGCGTGATCATGAGAATCGAGGTGCCGATCTTTTTCTGGAGATCCACGAGCAGCTCGAGGATCTGAGCCTGGATGGTCACATCGAGAGCCGTCGTCGGCTCGTCGGCGATGACGAGCGCCGGCTTCATCATGAGCGCCATCGCGATGAGAACACGCTGCCGCATGCCGCCGGACAGCTGGTGCGGGTACTGCTTCGCGCGATCTTCGGCGTCCGGGATTCCCGTGAGCGAGAGCATCTCAACGGCGCGATGCCACGCGTCCTTCCTGCTCATGCCCGCGTGGACTCGCGCGACCTCAGCGACCTGATCACCGACCGTGAAAACGGGGTTGAGCGCCGACATCGGTTCCTGGAAGATCATCGAGATTCGGTTGCCGCGAATGTCGCGGATCTCCTTGTCGCCCAGGGTGACGATGTCCCGTCCCTCGAACTCGATACGGCTGCCGGGCTCGATGCGCCCGGGAGGCTGGATCAGTCTGAGGATCGAGAGCGCGGTTACCGATTTTCCGCAGCCAGACTCACCGACTATGCCCACGGTTTCTCCCGCGCCGATGTCGAACGACACGCCATCCACGGAGCGAGCAACGCCTGCTTCCGTGTAGAAGTACGTCCTGAGATCGTGAATCGAGAGAAGCGGAGTGGAAGCGGGAGTAGTCATCGATTCGTCAGCGGCGATCGTACGCGTCGCGCAGGGCTTCACCAAGGATGTTCAGCGTCATCACCGTAAGGACCATGAAAAGACCGGGAAAGAGTGACATCCACCACAACGTTGCAACCTGGTCGGCACCGTCCTGAATGATGTTGCCCCAGCTCGCCAGCGGTTGCGGTACGCCGATGCCCAGATAGGAAAGTCCGGCTTCGAGGACGATAACGTGGGCCACGCCGACTGTTGCCGCAACGACGATTGGCGAGATCAGATTCGGAAGCAGGTGTCTCACCAGAATCCGTCTCCGGCTGGCGCCCAGTGCGTGCGCGGCAGTGACGAATTCTGCGTGCTTCAACGCAAGAACCTGACCTCTGACGATGCGGCTAAGCCCGAACCAACCCGTGAGGCCGAGGAACAGGACGAGAGACCCGATGGAGAGCTGTGGCCACGCGACGAGGATCCCGAGGAGGAGCAGTAGTCGCGGGATCGCGAGGAAAGCATCGAGCACGCGCATCATGATGCCGTCCACCACTCCCCCGACGTATCCAGCGATCGATCCATATGCGACTCCAAGCGTGAGACTGACCAGCGTCGCCAGCAGTCCGATCGCCAGCGACAAGCGCGCGCCGTAAATCACCCGGCTCAGCACATCGCGGCTGTACGGATCCGTTCCGAACGGATGGGCGAGGGAAGGAGCGAGACTCTTGAGCGCGACTATGTCCGGCTGCGCGGCCGGGTCATACGGCGAGATGAAAGGCGCGAGCAGTCCCACGAGGAAAATGGTTGCCAGGATCCCCAGCGCGACGCGGGACGACGGCTTCCGCAGCACTCGGCGCAGGCCGAGCGCAAATGCGGATTCGCGCGGCCGCGGAACGCTAGCGATCGCGGAGTCTTGGATCTGCCCAGGCATATAACAAATCGGCGAGCAGGCTTCCGAGCGTCACCATGATGCTGCCGATGATCACTCCGCCTACAACGAGAGGATAGTCTCTGCTGCCGATGGCGGTGAACACGGCGAGCCCCATCCCCGGCCACGCGAAGATCTTCTCGATGAAGAACGCGCCAGTGAGGAGTCCCGGAAACGACAGACCGATGATGCTGATGATCGGGAGAAGAGCATTGCGAAGCGCGTGACGGCGCAGAATCTCGCGCTCAGTCAGCCCTTTCAGCCGTGCGGTGCGAATGTAGTCAGATGGAAGGACCTCGAGCAGCGCCGCTCTTTGATACCGCGCAACTCCGCCGGCGGCAAGAATCGTGAGTGTCAGCGCCGGGAGCGTCAGATGTCGCAGCCTGTCGGCGATGCGTGCGCCCAGGCCCATATAGTCGTGCATCACCGCGTCCACCGCGCCACCGACGGGAAAAATCGGAAGCCAGTAGGTGAAAGCGAGAAGTGACAGGATCGCGAACCAGAAATCGGGCATTGAGAACAGGAGCAGGGTAACGCCGCTCAATGTGTGGTCGATGATCGAACCCCGCCTGGCCACCTGAATCAGCGCGATGAGAATGCCAAGCGAGAAACTTCCCACGAG
>DATHJR010000277.1:0-16049 GCA_035286525.1 Gemmatimonadaceae bacterium
AGAGGAACGTTCCCGCCTGGAGCCGCAGCCGCCACGACTGCATCATCTTCTCCTCGGGGTGCGCGAAGTCGATCGACTCGTGCGTCGTGGACGCGAACACGGGCTTGGCGCGCCAGGTGAAGGCCTCCAGCTCCACGTCGAGTGCCCCTTTCGCGAGGTCGACATCCTCCACCAGATGCTTCACCGGAAGCTCGGCCGCGAAGTAGATGTCCGACGAGTCATCGCGGGCGCGGAAGCGTGCGAGGGCGACGTTGATCGTGTCGGCGAGCGGCTTCACTCCCGCATTCGTCCATGCGACGGGCACGGTATCACGAAGGCGCGCAGTCTCGCGCGCGTCGTCCGGATCGAGGGTGGCGACGCCGTACGTCGGAAGCTGGCGGAAGAGAAATGTCTCCTCCGTGCTGTACCACCAGAGAATGCGAATGCGATGCTCGCCCTGCCGGATCGCATCCGGCGGAAACGAGATCACGGCCGGCGGCGGCCCGTAGCGCACGTAGACATCGCCGCGGTCGGTGTCGATGCCGTGAATTCCGAACTCCTCCACCGAAAAGCGCAGCTCGGAGAACACCGCGCGGCTCAGAAACTCGTTCCGCCCCTCGTTCTCCGCCGTCGCCCAGAGCGGGTCCGCCATCAGCCAATACATCCGCTCGTCGTTCTCGAGCTCGGACGTGGGGAGCCGGTTCCGGCTCAGGCTGTCCTTCGGCGTGACAATGCGCGAGAGATTCGTGATCCGCGCGCGCTCGCCGGCGGGCAGGTAGACCATCGCGCTGTCGAAGGCCATGCTCGATTGGTGCTCGTCGCCGAGTCGATGCGTGCCGAGTCCGAGGCTGAGCCACGCCCAGCCATCGGTGTGATCGTCGAGGAGGCGCACGCGGGCGATATGCTGGAGCTCGACCCATCGCTGCCGATCGACCAACGCGCGATAGACGTGTTGCAGCGCGGACGCGTTCCCCGGTTGCGCCTTCAGCGCCTCGGAAAAGAACTCGAACGCCTTCAGATACTCGAGGCCGCCGGACCAGTCCTGTGCCGCGGCGCGAATCGCCTGACGGTCGACGAAGTACGCGATCGACCGCGGGTCTTTCGTGAAGGTACGGTCCTTCACATTGCTGATGATGCTGCTGTAGATGTTGCGGTCGGCGATGTCCTCGTACTTGCGCCACCACGTCATCCCCATCTCGTCGGCTGCGCGAGAGAGCACCGCCGGATCGTTGCCCTTCCGCGCGGCCTTCAGCGCTTCCTCGAATAGCGGCTTGGCGCGGCCGCGCACCGCGGCGGAGTTGGACGTGAGATCGAATCGCCCGAGGTCGACCAGGTAGCCAGGTGAGCCCGGCGCGTAGCGGGTGGCAAGTCGGAGCGACGAGTCGGCGAGACTGAGCAGCGCCTCGTTGGCGCTGCGCTTCATGAAGCCAGTGCGCTTCTCCGCGCCCGACATGCGCCAGGCGAGAACGCCGCGGCGATGCCAGGCCTCGCCGTCGCTCGCATTCGCGCGCACGGCCGCGTCGAGCAGCCGAAGCGCACCGGCGGAGTCTCCCTCCGATGCCAGCGAGTCGGCGCTCGCAAACAGCTTTTCCTGTGTGGCCACCTGCGCGCGGAGCGAGCTGGCCGCAAGCAGAAGGAACAGCAAGGCGCACCGCATACTGGATAGTTCCGTCGCGTGCGCGAAGCTGTCAAGAGACCGCTTGTGAGCTCACGATTTTCGGACGCCAATACCATCATCCGCGCGGTTATCGGCCGAAGATCCTCGACCACCAAGGCTGCCGTTTTGCGCGCTTCGCGTCCTCCGCGGATTCGATCATTTGTGCGTAGGCCTTGATGAGCCCCGGCGCCGTCGGGGTATTCGGTGCCGTCGGGGTATTCGGCGTTCGAGGCGTGACGGCGGCGCCCGGCGTGGTTGCCCGGGCTCCCGCGGCGGGCGACGTCTTCCGCGCTGCCGCTGGAACGGGGGATGTGCGCGACGGAGCCGGCGCGGCAGCGCGAGCCGGCTTGGCTTCCGGCAACATGTTGGTCGAGAAATCGGGCGTGTCGCGATCCAGCCGCGCGCGCGTGTTTCTGGCGCGAGGAATCATCCCCACCCGCTTCTGGCGCTGAGCAGCCTTGTCGGCGGTCTCGTTGCCCAGCTGCGTCTTCCCGGCCGCGGTGTAAATCTTTGCGAGCGCGGTGAGCGTTCGAACCATTTCCACGTCGCCGGCCTGCGCGCGCTCCTGCAGCACGAGCGCCCGACGCACCATCTCCTCCGCCACTTCGTGCTCGCCCAGCGAGCTCCGCGCGCTCGCCACGGCGAGCATGAGCGAGATCGCATGCGGGTGCGATTCGCCGAGCGATTTCTGCTTGATGGCGAGCAGCCGACCCAGCAGGGGCGCCGCGGCCCGCCACTCGGACTTCCGATTGTGCAGGCGCGCGAGGTTGCTCAGCGTGACGGTCATGTCGACGTGAAGCTCCCCGAGCTGGGCGTCGCCGATGGCGAGTGCGCGCCGGTAGAGCCGCTCCGCCTGCTCGAGCTCTCCGCGCGACAGGTACGGCGCGGCGAGATCGTTGAGCGCCTGCATGAGATCCACCGATTCCATGCCGAGCGCTTGCTCGCGAATCGTGAGCGCGCGCCGGAAGTAGCTCTCGGACTGCGTGAAATCACGCAAGGAGAACGCGACCTGTCCGAGTTCGGTCAGTGTGACCGCCCCCAGTAACGTCGCCTGCCGGAGGGCGGCGATGTACTCCTGCTCAGCCTCGGCAAACTCGGCCCGCTCGAAGTGACGGCGGCCCGTTTCGTTGTGCGACTTCCAGCGTTCTTCCGTGGAAACGGCCATACAGCTCCCCAAGACGGCTAGCCAGTGAGCTCATCGGCTCACGCAAAGTGGTGCACCTCGAACCGCGATATATGGACGATTCAAAAGAGCGTCGGTTGGCCCGGATGCGCTGAAGGGGGTGAAAATCCGAAATGGCGGTAGGCCTGCGGGGTGGCCATTCGCCCCCGGGGCGTCCGCTGGAGGAAGCCATTCTGCACCAGAAAAGGCTCGTACACCTCCTCGATGGTGAGCTCGTCCTCTCCTATCGCCGCGGCAATGGTCTTCACGCCAACCGGGCCGCCGTCGAACTTCTCGATGATCGTCTTGATGATCCGCGCGTCCATGTCGTCGAGTCCGAACTGGTCGACGTCGAGCATCGCCAGCGCGGCGTCGGCGAGATCTCGAGTGATGCGGCCATTTCCCTTTACCTGGGCGTAGTCGCGCACGCGGCGGAGCAGCCGGTTCGCGACGCGCGGCGTCCCGCGCGAGCGGCGCGCCAGCTCCATCGCCCCGCCCTCATCGATCTCGACCTTGAGCACCTCGGCGGACCGCAGCACGATCTGCTCGAGATCCTCCATCGGATAAAAGTTGAGGCGCAGCGGAATGCCGAAGCGCGCGCGCATGGGCGACGTGAGCATCCCGAAGCGCGTCGTCGCGCCGATGAGGGTGAAGGGCTCGATGTTCATCGTGATCGTCTGCGCCTTGGGACCGTCGCTCAGACGGATCTCGATCCGGTAGTCCTCCATCGCCGGGTAGAGAAATTCCTCGATGATCGGACGCAGGCGATGAATCTCATCGATGAAGAGGATGTCCCGCGCGCGCAGGTTGGTAAGCGTGCCGACCAGATCGCCGGCCTTCTCCAGCGCCGGCCCCGAGGTCGTGTGGATGTTGACGCCAAGCTCGCGGCCGATCAGCTCCGCGAGTGTCGTCTTGCCGAGCCCCGGCGGCCCGTAGAAGAGCGTGTGATCGAGGGGCTCGTTGCGCGCGCGCGCGGCCTCGATGTAGATCGCGAGGCTGTCCTTCACCTTCTGCTGGCCGATGAATTCCGCGAGCCGCTGCGGGCGCAGCGACAGCTCGACCACCGATTCGTCGGCGATGACCTCCGGGGTCGTGATCTCGGCGCGGGACATGGACTGAATCACACTCGTGCCTGGAGGTTCGCGAGCCGCTCGCCCGCGGCGAGTAGCGTCTCGTGCTTCTTGCAGAAGGCGAAGCGCACCAGTTTGCGGCCGCCGTCGCCCGCGCGGAAGAAGCTCGAGCCGGGCACCGGTGCTACACCAATGTCGCGCGTGAGCCATTGCGAGAACTCGACGTCACCGAGGTCGCTCAGCTGCGAGAAGTCGGCGAGAATGTAGTACGCGCCCTGGGGAACGGTGAACGAGAATCCGCCTTCGCGCAGCGCATCGCACAAAATATCGCGGCGTGCACGGTACTCGAGCGAGAGGTGATTGTAGTAGTCGGCATCGAAAGCCATTCCGATCGCGCCGGCCTCCTGCAGCGGTGCCGGTGCGCCGACGGTGAGAAAATCGTGCACTTTCCGAATCGCCACCGATTCCTTCTCCGGTGCGATCGCGTAGCCGAGTCGCCAACCGGTGCAGCTGAACGTCTTCGAGAGCCCGGAGATTGTGATCGTCCGCTCGGCCATTCCGGGCCATTTCGCGAGCGAATGATGGTCTCCGGCGTAGCGGATGTGCTCGTAGATCTCGTCGGTGAAGGCGTAGACATCGTGCTTCACGCACAGCTCGGCGATGAGCGAGATCTCGTCGCGCGTGAGCACACGCCCCGTAGGATTGTGCGGCGTGTTGACGATGATCGCCTTCGTTTTGCTCGTGAATGCCGCGCGCAGCTTGTCCGGATCGATCGTCCACCCCGGCTGCGTGAGCGGCACGAATACCGGAGTGGCCTCGGCGAGGATCGCATCCGGGCCATAGTTCTCGTAATACGGCTCGAAGACGATCACCTCGTCGCCCGGGTTCACGAGGGCGAGAAAGACCGCCGCCATCGCTTCCGTCGCGCCGCACGTAACCGTGACGTTGCGCTCCGAATCGACATCCATTCCGTACCAGCGACGATACTTCGCGGCGATCGCGGTCCGCAGCGAGGGCGTGCCCCACGTGATCGCGTACTGGTTGATGTCCGCCTGAATCGCCGTGCACGCCGCATCCTTGAGCGGCTGCGGCATCGGAAAGTCGGGCATTCCCTGGGCGAGGTTGAGCGCGCCGTGCTCGTTGGCAATGCGCGTCATCTCACGGATCACCGATTCGGTGAACGTGTTGGTGCGGCGGGCTGTGGGCATGCTCGAAGTTGCTCGTGCAGCGCGATCAACGCAACCGCACGCGACCGCTTGCGAAAATTCCGGTCAGCGGCCGCCGATCTTCGCCAGCGCCGCGCGAATGAGCTCCGGCGCCGACAGCTTGACCGGTCCCGTGTCGAGCACCGAGCGCACGGCCTTTTCCGCGTCCACGGTGGCGTAGCCGAGCGACACCAGCGCGCGGATCGCGTCCTCCGCGTGCGCTCCCTCGGCGCGCACGCCCGCGACCACCGGGGAGCCCGCCACGTCGTCGAGCTTGTCCGAGAGATCGAGCACGAGCCGCTCCGCCTTCTTCTTTCCGACGCGCGGCACGCCCTGGAGCGTCGCGATGTCCTTTTCGCGAATCGCGCGAACGAGCCGGTCGACCGAGAGCGTGGACAGGAGCCCGAGCGCGAGCGATGGTCCGACTCCATTCGCCGTGAGCAGCCGCTGAAAAACGCGCTTCTCGTTGACGGTCGCGAAACCGAAGAGCAGCCACGCATCGTCGCGCACGACGAGATGCGTGTGGAGCATCGTCTCCTCGCCTATGCGCGGGAGCGTCTCGTACACGCCGAGCGGGATCGCGAGCTCGTAGGCGACGCCACCGTTCGTGAATATCTCGACGCGGTCGAGCTCCTTCGCGACCAATTTCCCTTGAATTCGAGCGATCAAGGGTGCACGCTCGCGGAGCTGAGGTGCACGCTCGCTGAGGCGAGGCGCACGCTCGCTGAAGTGACGCGCACATTCGTCTGGCGCGCGCGAAGCCGGTCTGTCATCGCTTCACCCCCGCCATCCGGCCGCCCATGATGTGCGCGAGGGCCGCGGCTGTGCCATCCGCGGCATCGGTGGGCTGCGGCGAAGTCTTGAGTCGCAGCAGCTTGGTCACCATGAACTGCACCTGCTCCTTCGTCGCGGCGCCGGTGCCCACGACCGCCTTCTTGATCTCGGCCGGCGGATACTCGTGGATTGCGAGCTCGGCCTGCTGTGCGGCGAGCAGGATCACGCCGCGGGCGTGGCCGAGCACGACCGTGGTGCGAACGTTCTTGGCGTAGAACACGTCTTCGATCGACATCGCATCGGGGCGATGGCGCTCGATCAGGAGCACGACGTCGTCGAAGATCTCGCGCAGCCGCGAGGGCAGGGGATCGCGCGCGTGCGTGCGGATCACGCCGCACTCGACCAGGGTCATCGTGCCGAACGGCTCGCCCTGCACGACGCCGTAGCCCGTCGCGGCGGTGCCGGGATCGATCCCGAGGACGATCACGGCTGGCGGCTCACGCCTTCGTGAGCTCGGCCAGATCGATGTCGAAGTTGGCCTCGACCTTTTGCACGTCGTCCAGCGAGTCCAGCTCTTCCATGAGCTTGAGCAGCGACTCGGCCGTTCTCCCCGCCACGTGCACCGTTTGTCTGGGGATCATCGAGATCTCGGGGTCGTGCACGACGATCCCCCTCGCTTCGAGCGCATCCTTTACCGCGTGCAACTGAGTGGGTTCCGTGCTCACGATGAACTGATCACCCTCCTGCGCGAAGTCCGTCGCCCCGCCCTCGAGGGCCGCCTCCATCGCGACGTCCTCCGCGAACTTCGTCGCATCGACGAAGAGCTGCCCCTTCCGCTCGAACATCCAGGCGACCGAATTGGTCGCGCCGAGATTCCCGTTGCCGCGCGAGAGCTTGAAGCGCACCTCGGCGACGGTGCGGGTGGGGTTGTCGGTGACCGCATGGATGAGCAGCGCGACGCCGCCGGGGCCGTAGCCCTCGTACGTCACCTCGGTGTAGTTGACGCCCTCTAGCTCACCGGTGCCCTTCTTCACGGCGCGCTCGATGTTCTCCTTCGGCATCGACGCGGCCTTCGCGATCTCGATCGCGGTGCGCAGGCGCGGATTGCCGGCGGGATCGCCGCCGCCCGCCTTCGCGGAGACCGTGATCTCGCGGATGAGCTTCGTGAAATGCGCGCCGCGCTTCGCGTCGGTCGCGGCTTTGTAATGCTTGATCTGCTTCCACTTACTGTGACCAGCCATCTCCGTAGTCCGCGCTTGGGGCTTGGGGGAATATACGGGCGATTATCGATCGGGGTCGACCATGTCCTCGAATCTGAGCCACTGCTTGTAGAAGTACAGATCGATATAGGTGGTCGGCCCATGCCGGTTCTTGAGGATCGCGAGCTCGGCCGCTCCCTCGGATCCCGGCACCGGGTGGTAAATCTCCTCGCGGAAGAGACCGAGTACCACGTCCGCGAGCTGCTTGATCGCCCCGACCGCGCCGAAGTCGTGGAGCTGGGGACGCAGATTGTCGCGATTGGGCGGAAGCTCCGGGAGGTGCGCGGTCACGAGCACGGCGACGTGATTTCGCATCGCGAGCTCCTTGAGCGCGAGCACGGCCTGCGCGTTGTTCTCGGCGGGCGCGCCGGCGCCGTGAATGTGCTGCAGCGAGTCGACCACGAGCAGCGCGGGCTTCGGCTCGCGCTTCACCTCCGCGTCGAGCGCGTTGCTTCCTTCGTGCGGCATGCTCCGCACGACCGGAAGCATGTGCGATGCGCGGACGGCGACGGCGCCGAGTGATGCGCGCGTCTCATCGTCCATCGTACCCGCGCGCAGCGAGTCGATCGACGCGCGTCCCTCGATCGCGAGCAATCGCTCGGCGACCCGATCGGGGGACATCTCACCACTGAGATATGTCACCGCGTGTCCCTCTTCCGCCGCTCGAAGCGCGATGGCGAGTGCGAGTGCGGACTTTCCTGTGCCAACGTCGCCGCCGAGCACGACGAGATCGCCGCGCCGGAGCCCGCCGCCCAGGAGGCGGTCGAGGGTGGGGAAGCCGGTGGGGACCGTGTCGGCTATGGGCGCGCCGTCGGCGATGGCATCGGTGCGCTTCAGCAGGTCGGCGAGCCGCGGCTCGTCGTCGTGTCGCGTCATGGTTGCCAAGTTACGCAAAGGCGAGAGGGCGGCAACAGACCGCGGCACGGGAGGGCGGCGACTGTGCGCCGCTCAGGCGGTCGCGCTCGCGAGACGCTGGACGACGCCGTCGAGCTCCGCGAGGCTCGCCGCGTCGAGATGTTTGCGCGCGGCGGCGATGACGGCGCCGAGTGCGTCGGCGAGCTCCGGGGCGCTGTCGCGCGCGCTGGCGGCGGCGACGCGGGTGAGTGGCCCGCGCAGCGGGCTCGGGATCTTGAGCGAGGCGAACCAACGGCTCGCCCCGGCCGCGCGTGCGGCGCGGATCGATGCCGCGAGCGGCGCGCCGGCAGCGGGCGCGGACAGGCGGGCGGCCATCAGACACGCGAGGGCTACCTCGCGGCCGCGCCCCAGCGGCGCGCGGCCGGCGTAGGTCGCCAGCGCGCGAAAGGGAAAAACGATCGGTTCCACGGCGTAGGGAGTGGCCGAAGCGCGCATGGGCGAAGGCGAAGAGAACTGGGAGGGAACGTGCCCGTATGGAGAGCGTAGATGGAGCCAGAGCGTGCCGCAAGATCGATCGTGGGCGGCTCAGTGCGCTGGCCGCCTCTTTTCCGTCAAACTACATTGCGTGTACATGGCACAGCACCCGAAATCGGTTCTTTGGATCGACGATGAGGCTGATCTTCTTGAATCGCACCGTATCTTCTTGCGGGAGAAGGGTTTCGAGGTAGAATCCGCGACCAACGCGGACGACGCCGTCGAGATGCTCCGGCGCCGCGCGTACGGCATCGTGCTGCTCGATGAACAGATGCCCGGCAAGCGCGGTCTCGAAGCCTATCGCGAGATCCGCGAGCTCGATCCGCTTCTGCCGATCATCATGGTCACGAAGAGCGAAGAAGACGCGACCCTGAAGGAAGCAATCGGCGTCGACGTGCGCGACTATCTCGTCAAGCCGATCAATCCGCGGCAGGTGCTCGCGGTGATCACGCGCGTGCTGGACGGGCCGCGCATCCGTCAGCAGGCGATCGCGCGCTCGTTCGTCGAGCGCTTCCGCGCGATCGAGCTGGATCGCCGGGCGCCGCTCGATTGGCGCGGATGGGTGTCGCGCTACAGCGAGCTCGTTGAATGGGACGTGAGCCTGGCGGAGGCGCGCGAGCAGAGTCTCTACGATTCGCTGCAGTCGCTGTATCCGGACATGCGCCGAGAGTTCGCGAGCTTCATGCGCGATGCGTATCCTGGGTGGCTCGCGAATCTCGAGGGCGACCGTCCGCCTCTGTCGATCGACATCGTGAGCGAGTTCCTCCTTCCTATTCTCGAGCGCAATCGCGCGGCGGTGTTCGTCGTGATCGACTGCCTGCGTCTCGACCAGTGGGCGGTTCTGAGCCCGCTGCTCGCGCCCTTCTTCGAGATCGAGACCACGCACCACTTCTCGATTCTGCCCACGGCCACGCCGTACTCGCGCAACTCGCTCTTCAGCGGACTGTTCCCTTCCGAGATCGCCGCGCGATTCCCCGACTGGTGGGGCGAGCGCGAAGATGAATCGCTGAATGCGCACGAGCGCGGGCTGCTCGAGGCGCAGTTCGCGGAGCTCAAGCGCCCGATCCCCGTGCGCTACGAGAAGATCTCGAGCACCTCGGACAGCGCGGAGCTCGAGCGCCGCGTGTCGAGCGCGATCGCGCGCGAGGGCGTGAGCGCGTTCGTGTTCAACTTCGTCGATCTTCTCACGCACGGGCGCAGCGAGTCCGCGATCCTGTACGAGGTCGCGAAAGATGAGATCGCGCTGCGGCAGATCACGAAGCAGTGGTTCGAGCGCTCGGTGCTCTTCACGCTGCTCAAGGATGCCGCGCGCAAGAACATCCCCGTGCTCATCACGAGCGATCACGGCTCGATCCACTGCCTCACGCCGGCGACGGTGTTCGCGAAGCGCGATGCGACCGCGAATCTGCGCTACAAGTTCGGCGAGGATCTGCGGGCCGAGCGCTCGGAGTACGCGCTGAGATTCGGGAACGCCGATGACCTCAAGCTGCCGAGGCGCGGCTCGGGCGCCAACACGCTGCTCGCGGTGGGAGATACGTTCTTCGTGTATCCCACCAAGCTGCGCGAGTACCAGACGCGCTATCGCGGATCGTTCCTGCACGGAGGAGTGACGCCCGAGGAGTGCATTCTACCGGTGGCGCTCCTCACACCGCGCCGCTAGTGAACGTCCGCTCGTACCGGCGCATCACCCCGTTCCTGCGGCCGCACGCGTGGCGCATGGCGGGGAACATCTTCTTCAATCTCATCGGCGCCGCGCTCGACGGATACGCGTTCGCGCTCTTGATCCCGTTTCTCAATGCGCTGTTCGGGCTTCCGGCGCTTCCGATCAAGAGCGGGTGGGTCACCGCGTTCCTGCGGTGGACGATTGGCTGGCTGCTCGATCCCACCAACCCAATGGGGTCGCTGCGCAACGTCATCTTGATCCTGCTTGGCACGGTCGCGGTGAAGAACGTGTGCGTGTGGGCCGCCGGCACGCTGGGCGCGCAGCTGCAGGAATACATCACGCGCGATCTGCGCGACGCGGTCTATCGACATCTGCAATCGCTGCCGATTGGGTGGTTCACGCGCACCAAGGTGGGCCAGATCCTGTCGCGCGTGCTCTCGGATACGGAGCAGACGAAGACGCTCGTGACGCAGCTCGTCACGCAGGCGATCTCGGCCGCCGCGATGGTGACGATCTACGTCGCGTACCTGTTCGGCATCTCGTGGCGCCTCACGCTGCTCGCGCTGGTCGTTGCGCCCGCGCTCACCTTCGCGCTCCAGCCGTTGCTCCGAAAGCTGCGCCGCGGATACCGTCGGCTGCGCAACGATCATGGCGAGATGATGAGCGTGCTGCAGGAGAGCGTGAGCGGGATCCGCCTCGTGAAATCCTTCGCGGCGGAGGGCTATGAAGAGTCGCGATTCATCAGCGCGAGCCACACGTACTCGCGCGGCCTGGTGCGGATGGCGAAGTTCGCCCTCATCGGGCAGCCGATCACGGAGACGCTGGGCACACTGATCGTGGTGCTGCTGCTGTGGACCGGCGCGAAGTGGGTGCTCGTGGATCACACGCTGCAGGCATCGCAGTTCCTCGTGTTCCTCACGTTCGTGATGCGCATGCTGCAGCCGCTCAAGCAGCTCTCGCAGATCCCTGCGATAGCGCAGAATTCCTTCGCGAGCGCGGACCGGCTGTTCGAGGTGCTCGACATGCCGACCGAAAAGTCACTCGACCGCGGGACGAAAGTCGCGACGAGCTTCGACCGCTCGCTCGCGTTCGACCACGTCTCGTTCGCGTATGATGAAGGCACCGACGTACTCGACGACGTCACGTTCACCGCGCACAAGGGCGACGTGGTCGCGCTGGTCGGGGCGAGCGGGGCGGGGAAGAGTACGCTCGCAGATCTGATTCCGCGTTTCTACGAGCCAACGTCCGGGCGCATTCTGCTCGACGGCGTCAACACGCGCGACATCGTGCTGACCTCACTGCGCTCGCTCACCGGGATCGTGAGCCAGGAGACGGTGATCTTCAACGACTCCGTGCGCGCGAACATCGCCTACGGACGCGGAGCGCATTACTCCGATACGCAAATCGAGGTGGCGGCGCGCGCCGCGAACGCGCACGGCTTCATCAGCGAGCTCCCGGAGGGCTACGCCACGCTGCTCGGCGAGCGCGGCGCGCGGCTCTCGGGCGGGCAGCGGCAGCGCATCGCGATCGCGCGCGCTCTGCTCCTCGATCCGCCGATCCTCATTCTCGACGAGGCGACATCGGCGCTCGACACGGAATCGGAGCGCCTGGTGCAGGAGGCGATAGACCGCCTCCTCGCGGGGCGCACCGTGATCGTGATCGCGCACCGCCTGTCGACGATCGTGAACGCGACGGAGATTCTCGTGCTCGACCGCGGGCGCATCATCGAGCGCGGCACGCACGACGCCCTGCTCGATCAACAGGGCGCGTACTACCGGCTGCACACTCTCCAGTTCGGAGACAGGGATTCGCAACCGGTAGAAGAACATGCGCATCCTGTTCTATAGCCGGCGCCCGGAGTGGAACGGCAGTGCGCGCGCTCTCGCGGCGTCGGCGCGCGGGATGAGCGAGCGGGGGCACAACGTGACCGTCGTGTGCCCGCCGGAGAGCCCGCTCGAACAGCATCTCGAGTTCGGCGCGTACGAGGTGGTATCGCTCTCGACGTTGCTGCCCTGGCCCGTCGCCGCGCTGCACCTCCGGCGACTGCTCCACGACCGGTTCATCCAGGTCGTCGTGGTGAACGACGACGGCGAGCAGCTCGTCGCGGCGCTCGCGACGAGACTCGCCGAGCGGGCGGCGGTGCTGCGTCGCGTCGCTATCGGACACACGCTCCCTCTCTCGATGGGAGCGAGACTCACATTCCGCTTCGCGCCCACCGGGCTGCTCTTCGCCTCGGAGGAGGACAAGCGCACCGCGCCGCCCGCGGAGCTGACGCGCTTTCCCGCCGCTGTGGTTCCGCTCGGCGTCAACGCGCAGGCGTACGACGCGATTCGCCCCGCCTCGCGAGCGAGCATCGGCGCCCCGGGCGCGGCGCGGCTGCTCGTGTGCGTCTACGACCGCACCGGTCGCGCGCGCGCCGCGACCGTGCTGCGCGTCATCGCGCTCCTCGCGCCGCGGCATCCCGAGCTGCGGCTCGCTCTCGTGGGCGCGGGATCCGATGACGAAGATCTGCGCATGCACGCCGCCGCGCTGCGCATCACAGGCGCCGTCAGCTTCCTCGGCGAGCGCGACGACTATCTGTCCGTGTTGAGCGTCGCAGATCTCGGCTGGGTCGTCGCAGACGGCGACAACGCCGTGTACGCGCTGCTCGATCTGCTCGCATCGCGCGTACCGGTGTTGGCCGAGCGTGGAACGGTGGCGGAACAGTACGTCCCCGATGGGATCGCGGGGATCGTGCTGCCGCGCGGCGAGGCGCCCGACATCGCGGCGGCGGTCGCGCTGTTGCTCGGCCATGACGACCGGCGCGCGGCGATGGGCGGTGCGGGGCGTGCGCGCGTGTCACGCGACTACTCCGAGACGAAGATGATCGACGCGTTCGAGGCCGCCGCGACGGTCGCCAGCGACCGCACACGCTGGTGAGCGAGCGACGCGGCCCGACGGTCGCGCATCGGGCGCAGTACGCGCTGCTTCGCGCGTTCGCGTGGCTGCTCGGACTGCTTTCGTGGCGTGCGGCGACGAATCTCGCGGGGAGCATCGGGACCCTGTTCTATGCGCCACTGGGCATTCGCAGGCGAGTGGCCGAGAAGCAGATCGCGGCGGCATTTCCGGAGTATCCGTCGCGCGAAGTGCAGCGCGTGGCGCGTGAGAGCTACCGGCACCTCGGGCGCGTGGCGGCGGAGACCGCGCTCTTCTCGCGACTCGATGCTGCGGGCATTCTCGCGCACATGGAAGGCATCGAAGGGCTCGAGCTGTTCGCCCAGCAGCGAGTCGCGGGGCGCGGCGCGATCGTGCTCACCGGGCACGTCGGCAACTGGGAGCTCGGCGGGGCGGCCATCGCGGCGAGCGGCATTCCCATCGATGTCGTCGTGCGGCTGATGGGCAACCCGATGTTCGACGGTTTTCTCACGGGCATGCGGCATCGACTCGGCATGACGGTCGTGCGGGACCGCGATGCCGTGCGCCACACGGCGCGCGCGCTCGGCGACGGACACGTGATGGCGTTTCTGCTCGATCAATCGGGGCTGCACATCGCATCGAGCTTCGTCCCGTTCTTCGGCAGGCCCGCCAAGACTCCGCGCGGGCCCGCGGTGCTCGCGCTGCGACTCGCGGTGCCGGTGTTTTTCGGAGTTTGCCTGCGGTTGCCCGACGGCCGGTATCACCTCCACATTCGTGAGGTCGTGACCGAGCGAACGGGCGATACCGATCGTGATGTGGACGCCATTCTGAACGAGTACTCGCGCCTGCTCGAGCACTTCGTGCGGCAGGCGCCGGAGCAATATTTCTGGCAGCATCGCCGCTGGAAACGCCAGCCCGCGAGCACGCCACCCGAGCTCCGCGACCCGGTATGAACGCACTGTTGTGGCGGAAGTTGCGGGCGGATCGGCGCGCGGTGCTGGGACTCGGCGCCATCGGATTGATGGTGCTGCTGGCGATGCTCGCTCCCCTTGTGTCGCGATGGGACCCGACCGGGATCGCGCTCGCGAACCAGCTGCAGCCGCCGTCATCCGCGCACTGGCTCGGCACGGACCTGCAAGGGCGCGATGTGTGGGCACGCCTCGTCTATGGAGCGCGGATCTCGCTCTCGGTCGGCTTTCTCTCGCAGGGGATCTCGCTCTCGATCGGTCTCTCGCTGGGGCTCATCTCGGGATTCTACGGCAAGTGGGTGGACGAGGCGGTGATGCGACTCGCCGACGTCACGCTCGCCTTTCCGTCGCTGCTGCTGCTGATTGCACTCGCGGCCGCCTTCGAGCCCTCGCTTACCACCGTGCTCGTGACCATCGGCGTGGTCGGATGGGCCGGGATGGCGCGCATCGTTCGCGGACAGGTGCTCGTGGTGCGGCAGCTCGAGTACGTGCAGGCCGCGCGGGCGCTCGGCGAGCGCGACTACCGGATCATCACGCGCCATCTGCTCCCGAACGTCATCGCGCCCGTCGTCATTGCGGCGACGCTGGGTGTCGCCGGCGCGATCATGGCCGAGGCGGCGCTATCTTTCCTAGGGCTGGGCGTGCAGCCGCCGACACCAAGCTGGGGCTCGATGATCGCGGATGGGCGCGATCTCGAACAGCTGCGACACGCGCCGTGGACCTCGCTCAGCCCCGGTCTCGCGATCGGAGCCGCGGTGCTCGGCTTCAACCTGCTCGGCGACGCGCTTCGCGATGCGCTCGACCCGCGCGCACTCGAGGGACGTACATGAGTTTTAACGTAGAAGAACTCCGCAAGCGCGAGTTTCCGTGGGCGCAGCGCGAGGAGATCACTTTCCTCGACAATGCGAAGACGGGAGCGCTGCCGGCGCGAGCGGTGAAGGCGCTTGCGATGTGGAACGAGCTTCGCGCGGAGCCGTATCGCCTTTCGACGTATCAGGACCTCGAGGTCTTCCGCAAGACCCGCGAGCTGGTGGCGAAGCTGATCGGCGCGAAGATCGGCGACATCGCCTGCACGGCGAACACGTCGCACGGCATCAACGTCGCGTCGTTGTGCCTGCCGCTCGAGCGTGGCGACGTCGTGCTGACGTACGATGGCGAATACCCCGCGGACATCTATCCATGGATGTCGCTCGCGAGGAAGGGCGTGAAGCTCGAGATGATTCCGAAGCACGACGGGCTGCAGGATGAGGTACGCCTTCTCGAGGAGCTGAAGCGTCCGGAGATAAGGGTCGTCACCATGAGCTGGGTGTCGTTCTCGACGGGCTATCGGGCGGACCTGGCGACGATTGGCCGTGCGTGCAGAGAGCGCGGGATCTATTTCGTGGTCGATGCGATTCAGGGTGTCGGCGCGATGACGCTCGATGTCTCGAAGCTCGAGATCGACGTACTGGCGTGCGGCGGTCAGAAGTGGCTGTTGTCTCCGTGGGGAACGGGGTTCGTGTACGTACGCGAAGAATTGGCGCGCAAACTGGAGCCGGCTGTGGTCGGGTGGCTCGCGATGGAGTCGAGCGAGGACTTCACGCGCATGGTCGACTACGAGCTCAAGTACTACGACGATGCTCGGCGATTTCAGATCAACACGCTACCGGCGCAGGATTTCGCGGGGCTCAATGCGAGCATCGAGATGTTTCTGGAGTTGGGTCCGGCAGCGGTGGAGAAACAGATCGAGGGGATCGTGTCGGAAGCGGTGCGGTGGGCGCAGGCAAACGGCGACACCGTGCGTCTGGTGACGCCGGCCGATCCGAAGAAGCGCGCGGGCGTGTTGGCGATCGCGCCGCGCGATCCAGTGGCGGCGTCGAAAGCGCTGAGCGAGGCGAAGGTCTTTCACTCGTTGCGCGAGGGGGCGATCAGATTGTCGCCACACTGCTTCAACACGAGTGGGGAGATGCGGAGGGCGCTGGACACTTCCCCCAGTACGTCCAACGCCCTCCGCATCTCCCCACTCGTGTTGAAGCAGAGGGCGTTGGA
>DATHJR010000278.1:0-2367 GCA_035286525.1 Gemmatimonadaceae bacterium
GATCCATGCTGCCGGCGAACGCGAACACGCGCGTGATGCGAGGCGGAGTTCGCATGGCGAGAATCAATCCGATCGTGGCGCCGTCGCTCCAGCCTACGACGGCCGCCTTCGCGATTCCAAGAATGTCGAGCACCGCCAGCACTTCGTTCGCCATCAACTCGTACGAGAGCGGCCGAGTGCCAAGCGTGCTTCGGCCTCGGCCGCGACTGTCGATGAGAATGACACGATGGCCTACATCGAGCAGCGCGGGAAGCTGGTAGCCCCAGTCCTCGCTGTTGTCGAACGCTCCGTGCAGCATGACGACGGGAGCGCCGGCGCCGAACGCGGCGTACCAGATCTGCGCGCCCTCGAACTCGACGCGACCCTCGGCGCTGGCGGGCGGGAGGGGTGCGGCGCCGTTGGCTTCGAAGTGGCGGAGGTCGTCGTCGGCGTGGCTCACTGGATTCACTGGCTGGGCGCAGTGAGGGATTCGCTGCCCCGAAAGAGTATCGACAGCATGAGGCAAACAAGAGGTAACACGACGGCGTACCCGACGACGCCGATTCGCTGCAGTCGCATATCTCCGAGAGCGGGCCCGAGTACGCCCGCGAGACAGAGGAATCCGCCGAGTAGCAGACCGCGCCGCACGACTCGCGCGAGACCGTGATTCTCGAATACCGGCGCGGCGAATAAGAGTGAAAGGCCCAGGAACACGTCCCATGCGAGCAGCTCCAGCGCGTACGCCGCGGAGGGCCATGCGATGCCGGCGGAACCCATCTGACGAAACGCCGTCAACTCGACGAAGTGAACCGCGCTCGTCGTCCCCGCCGCGAGAATCATGAACGCGAGCGATGTCAGGCTGTATGTCTTGCGCTCTTGCGGCGCGTAACCGTGTACTGCAGCCATCACGACCACCAGCGCAGGAGCGGACAACAGCGTTAGCACCTCCATGATCGCCAGCACCGGATCGGCGATAGGCTTGGTGAGCCCAAAAATTGCGAGGCCCGTCGCCAGCGTGATCGCGTAGATCACGCCGATGAGGAACACGACAAGCGCGGACCACCTTCCGAGTCGATTGGCCGACATGGCAATTCTATTCCTGCGAGCCAAACTCGAGAAGTTGGTGATTGGGCTCGGTCGGAGGCCTCGCCGTTGACGTGTTTCTAGCCCTCGAGCTTGTAGATCTCCCGCTTTCCGTGATCGACGAGATCGTGGTATCCCTTCATGATCTCCTCGAACTTCTTCATGTCCTCCGCCGATCCCCCCGGCGATGACATCATCTTCTCGAACGACTGCAGGTCGGCAACCTCCATCTCCGCCACGACGGTCCAATACCGTTCCGCGCAGAAATCCGTCATGATCTTCATGGGCGGCATCCCGATCTTCGTATTGAGCTTCGACATTGCGAGGAACTTGTCGGTCAACGCGCGCACCTTGCCCGGCTTGCAGTACATGATGTCTCGAATCAGAAGCATGGGATGGTCTCCTCTTGGTAGTTGGTCCGGACTGCTCTCCCATTGAATGTTGTACGAAGTCGTGCGCGTCAAGGCGCGTGCTGATCAGGACGCTGGCACATGGACATGACGACATCGCAGCTTTTGGAATTCATGCGCGCACATCGCCTGGCCGTGCAGGCCTCCGTGTCACCGGACGGCGCGGCGCAGGCCGCCGTGGTGGGAATCGCGGTCACGACCGCGTTCGAGCTCGTGTTCGATACGCTCGACACCACCCGCAAGCTCGGCAACCTGCGTCGCAATTCGCGGATCGCGTTCGTGATCGGGGGCTCGAGTGCGGGCGACGAGCGCATCGTGCAGTACGAGGGCGTGGCCGATGAGCCGACGGGATCCGAGCGCGAGCGGGTGTTGGCCGCCTACTACGAAGCGTGGCCCGACGGTCCTTCGCGCGCGAGCTGGCCCGGGCTCGTGTACGTGCGCGTGCGCCCCACCTGGATACGATACAGCGATTTCAATCAGAGTCCTCCCCTCATTGTGGAATTCGATGGCGAAGAGCTCCGGGCGGAGCCTCCAAGCATATGACGAGCGCGATCCCATGGCCAAGCTGATCTACTCGGCGATCACATCGCTGGACGAATACGTCGCGGACGAGAGCGGGAAGTTCGACTGGGCGGCGCCGAGCGAAGAGGTGCACGCGTTTGTGAATGATCTCGAGCGGCGGATCGGGACGTATCTCTACGGACGCCGCATGTACGAGGTGATGAAGTACTGGGAGACCGCGCCTACAGCCGGATCCGGGACGCCCGAAATGCTGGACTACGCGAAGATCTGGAAGGCGGCGGAGAAGGTCGTGTATTCGAAGTCGCTCGAGTCGGCGACCACCGCGAATACGCGGATCGAGCAGCGGTTCGATCCGGAGGCGGTGCGGCAGATG
>DATHJR010000279.1:0-4264 GCA_035286525.1 Gemmatimonadaceae bacterium
CGCTCGCGGCCTTCCGCCGCTTTCCATTCCTGAACGTGAGCATCGAGGTCGACGGAGCGAAACGCGTGTACGCGACGCCGCTCGTCTTTGTCGGCAATAACGAATACGGCATGGAGGAGTTCAAGATCGGAAAACGGGATCGCATCGACCGGGGACAGCTCAGCGTCTACATCGTAAAGAGAGGGGATCGGGCAGGGCTCGTGCGGCTTGCCATCCAGGCGCTGGTCGGCCGGCTCCGCCAGGCGAGGGATTTCGAGGCGCTCTCTACGACGGGCGTCGTGATCGAGACGCGTCACGCACGCATTCTCGTCGCGACCGACGGAGAGGCGGAGCCGATGGAGACGCCGCTCCACTATCGCACGCGGCCGCGAAGCCTGCGCGTGCTCGTTCCGCGTCACGAGAGGTGAGAAAAGAACATGGGGGCCGTCAGCAGCGCTGACAGCCCCCATGTGTTGCAACCGACTTCGGCAGGATCAGGTGACCGGCGAACCGCCGCGACACTGATCATCCGGAAGGTTGCACAGCTCGTTTCCGGTTCCACCGTTGACTCCGCAGATGGTGAACCCATCCGTGGTCCCGTTGAAACCAACCTGCGTTAACTCGCGGAACGTTCCGAACCGTTCCACCTTCGGCTTCTGGTACACCGTGCCTCCATGTCGAAGGTTTTGCCGGGCCGCTTGCCGGTCGAAGTCGGGGCCACCTTGGCCTCTGGGTCAGTTCTAAGAGCGAGGATAATGCCACGCCATGCGCCGGTCAAGATACGCTCAGCGCAAACCGATCAGCTCGCTATCTGAATAACTCCCATTATCGCAAACCTATGGTGACGGCCAGCACAACCGCAGCGGCACCGGTCAACGTGACCACTGCGATCATCCGCCAGCATTCCCGAATCCAGTCGTCGAATCGCACGCCCGCGGCTGCCAGGATCGCCATCATTGCCCCATTCGTCGGCGTCAGCAGTTCGCACATTCCGGCCCCATACTGGTAGGCGAGCACAGCAACCTGGCGCGACATGTGGAGCAGATCGGAGACCGGCGCCAATACCGGCATCGTCAGCACCGCCTGCCCGCTCACGCTCGGCACCGGCACATGGATGGCTACGTGCGCCACCATCATCCCCAGCGCGGCCAGCGCAACCGGAAGGCCGGAAAGAGAGGTCGCCACCGCGTTCACCACGGTGTCTATGATGAGCCCCTGCTCCATCACCGCAGAGATCGATCTCGCGAAGCCGATGAGCAGCGCCGCGTAGGCCAACGACCGGAAGCCGTCCACGAATGCATCGGCGGTACCGGTCACCCCCAACCCGCCCGTCAACCCGACTGCGCATCCCATCGCGAAGAAGAGCGCGGCCTCCTGGTTGAAGTCCCAGTGCAGCTTGGCCACTCCGACGATGAATATCACAAACGTCAGCAGGACAATGGCGAGCACCGCCTTCGCGCGCGAGTCGAACTCATGGGCTTTAGTCGCGCCAACGGAAGGCGCCAGAGACGCTCTTGTGTGGCGTGCGTACCGCATTGTGCCGAGGATCCAGAGCAACAGAGCGAGCGCGAGAAACGCGGTTCGATAACTCGCGCCTGATAGCTGCGGGACATCCGAAACCTTCTGCGCGATGAGCACCTGGAACGGATTCACCGGACTGAACGCCGAGCCCACGGCCGCCGCCCCCAGACTCATCTGGGCGGCTGTGACGGTGTCGAAACCGAGGCGCTGCGTGAGCATCAGCAGCGCCGGCACCATCGCGATGATCTCCTCCTGCATGTTCTCGAAAGCGCCGCCCGCAGCGAATGCGAGGCACACGATCGGAATCGCGATGATCCCGCGATCGCCAAGTCGGCGCACGAGCCAGTCGATGCCGCGGTGCAGTGCGCCGGTCTTTTCGACGACGCCGAACGCGCCTCCCACCAGGAAGACGAACGCAATCACCGCCGCCGCATCGATGATCCCGTCGGGAATCGCGACGATCGTCTCGAAGGGGCCCACCGGATGCGCGTCGACACGGTGATAGGTCCCGGCGACGACCACCTTCCGTCCCGCCGCGGGATCGTCGCGCCGGTCGAACTGCCCCGCGGGGAGTACGTGCGTGAGCGCCGCCGCGACGATCACGCAGGCGACGAGCAGCGTTAGCGGGTGCGGGAGCTTCACCTCGCCGCCTTTACCACACCCGCCGCCTCGAGCGCCCGCAGATATTCGTCGACGAGCTCGAGGCTCACCGGACCAAACTCGGCACTCACCATATCGCGGATCTCGCGCGCGCTCCTCTTGCCGTTGACGAGATTCAGAACCTCGTAGGCATAGTCGGCTCCAGTGCCGCGCACGCCATCGAACGAGAGCAGGGCCGGCGCGGAGCCGCCATGCGTGTGATCGCCGAGATAATCGTAGCCGAAGACGATCATCGGGCCGGACACCGCCGGATTACGAGCATACACGGGCGTTGCGTCGCGGGCGCCCTTCTCCGCCGCGCCTGCACCGCCCACGACCGCAGCGAGATGGGTGAAGAACGCGTCGGCGCTGCGTCGCACGCTGTCGGGAATGACCGCGAAGCCGCCGACCGACTCGAACGCCGCGCGCTCACTCGCGAGATATTCGCGCGTGTAGATCTCCGCCTCGCCCCGCGAAAGCTTCGCGCGGCGCTCGAGCAGCTTCGCCGAGCGGCGGAGCGCGGCGCTCTGCATCGTCTCCCACAGCGCGGGGACGTCGGACGGCTTCATGTTCGCGAGAAAGAGCACACTCGCCGCGCCGATGAAGGCCGCGCGCTGGAGCTTCGTCGGATCGATGTTCGCGGGAACGTCGAAGTTCGTGTGGATGTAGCGATCCGGCCAATCATCCATGTAGATCGACGGAATGCGATACGAGCCCTCCGTGTACAGCTCGTTGTCGCTTCCCATGCTGAACTCCGCCAGCTCGGCCTCGAGCGGTTCCTTGCCGCCCTCCACCGACAGGAGCGGATACTTCCCGCCGATTCCCGCCGCATACGCGCCCGATTCCTCGTTCACGAAGGCGCCGAAGGCGTGACCCACATCGTTCACGAAGGTCGGAAGGCTGAGCGGGCTCCCGTTGACGTGGAATACGGCCTTGGTCACCTGCGCACCGCCGACCATGTCCATGTGCACCACCGCCTTGAAGCGCGCGCGCATGGCCGGCTCGGCGTTGAAGAGCACCATGGTGCACTCCACCTCGCACGGCCATACGAAGCGGATGCTGCGCCGCGGACGAGCGATCTTACCGTCGGCGATGAGTTTCGCGATGGTGCGACCCACCTCGAGAATCGTCGCGCAACCGCTCGCGTTGTCGTTGGCGCCCGGGCGCTGATGGTCGAGATGGCAGCTCAGCACGATCTCCTCGGCGCGCAAATCGGAGCCGGGGATGAGCGCGGTGACGGGGTTGTACATCGACGCGTGCCGGGCCGCACGAACTATCGCGTGTAACGTCACGTGCTCACCGTCGGCCAGGCGTCCGCGAAAGCCGTTCGCCTGCTTTGACGAGAGCATGAAGGCGAACGTGTGTCGCGCCTCGAACGCGTCGAGATGGCCCCAGCGGATGAGGTTCACATCCTCCTTCCACCACGCCGTCACCTGATTCGGCATGTCGCTGAGCATTCCCTTCGCGCCGTACTTGTCGATCGCGAGCGCCGCGGCATCGGTGAGCGGTCCCGAGAGGAGCACGAGCTTGCCGCGAACGTTCTTACCAGCGTAGTCTCGATCGGAGCCGCCCACGCCCACGTCGACGAGCTCGGCCGTCACATCCGCGCTGTCGCTGTCCTCCGCGAGAATCACCGGCTCGTCCTCGAAGCTCGCGACGCGCGCGACCGGTGACGTGCGCGCTCCATCCGCGCGCACCTCCCACAGCTCCGCGAACTCCGGATCCCAGCCGGGACGCGCCTTCTGCGTGCCGTACATCGTGTGGCCATCGGCGGGAAACTCGTGCACCTTCACATCTTCCAGGCCGTAGAGGCGTGCCTGACCGGCCACGAACTCCGCCGCCGTGCGAAAGCCCTTCGAGGCGCGCATGCGATGCAGCCGCGCGATGTACTCGAGATTGCGCTTGGCCGACGACCCCGAGAGCTCGTTGGCGAGCGCAGTTCCCGTCGCCTCGGGAATGAGCGGCGGCGTGGCTGCGCTCTTCACGCCGAACGAGAGCGGGGCGACGACCTGGGCTCGGGCCTCGAGTGACGAGCACGCGAGGAGCATGGCGGCGAGCGTGCACCCTGCTCGCAGGCTCACTTCGCGGCCCTCACCACGCCCGCCGCCTCGAGCGAGCGCAGGTA
>DATHJR010000280.1:0-2674 GCA_035286525.1 Gemmatimonadaceae bacterium
TCGTACAGCGCGCTGTCGCGCGGCACCGTGCCCGAGGGGGAGTTCGACCTGATCGTGCTCGATGAGGCGCACCACGCGCGCACGTCGTCGACGCTGCGCTACGCGATGCTCGCCTCGCTCGCGGCGCGCGCCCGAGTGCTGCTCATCACTGCGACTCCGGTGCACAACCGCCGCGCCGAGCTCGCGGCGCTATTCGCGCTGTTCCTGGGAGCGCGCGCGTACTCGATGTCCGACGGCGAGCTCGCGACCCTCATCGTGCGGCGCGAGCGCGAGGATGTCGCCGTGACGGTGCCGTTGCCCGATGCGCCCGCGCCCACGTGGATTCCGGTGGGCGACGACTCGGCGCTGCTCGAATCGCTGCTCGCTCTTCCCCCGCCGGTGCCTCCAGCAAACGGGGGCACGGGCGGCGTGCTGCTGGCGTGGAGCCTGCTCCGCCAGTGGGCGTCGAGCCGCGGCGCGCTCGAGGGCGCGCTGCGTCGCCGCATCGCGCGCGGCATCGCCCTGGAGAGCGCGCTCGAGCAGGGCCGCTACCCCGATCGTCGCGAGCTGCGCGCGTGGAGCTGCGCGGACGACGCGATTCAGCTCGCCTTTCCGCAACTCGTCGCCGGCCCGGCGCCGGAGCCACACGGGCTGCTGGCGATCGTTCGCGAACATCTCTCGGCGGTGCGCGCGTTGCTGGCGCGAGTACGCGCCGGCGCCGATGTCGACGTGCTGCGTGCGCGGTCGATTCGCGAGATCTGCGCCCGGCATCGGGGCGAGAAGGTGCTCGCGTTCTCGCAGTACACCAACACGGTGCATGCGATGTACGACCTGCTCCGAGGCGACGGCGCCGTCGCGGCGCTCACGTCGCACGGCGCGCGCATCGCGAGCGGGCGGCTGTCGCGACAGGAGGCGCTCGCGCGCTTCGCCCCGCGCGCGACGGACTCAACCTCCCCCGCAGCCGCGGAGCGCATCGATCTACTGTTGACTACCGACCTGGCGAGCGAGGGGTTGAATCTGCACGACGCGTCGGTGGTCGTTCATCTCGACCTTCCCTGGACGCCCGCCCGGCTCGAGCAGCGCGTCGCACGCTCGCGGCGGCTCGGCGCGGTGCACGCGCGTACGCGCAGCTACGCGCTCGCGCCTCCGGCGGATACGGAGACCGTACTTGCGGTGGAGCGGCGGCTGCGGCAGAAGCTGCGCACGATGGAGGAGGTCATCGGGAGCACGGGCGCGGTGCTCCCGGAGTCGGTGGAATTCGGCGCTGTGGGAGCGCGCGCGCAGTCGAGCAGCGCGCAGCTGCGCGAGCGGATTCATCGCGCGCTCGGCGCGTGGCGTGACGCAGAGCGAGGAGATCGCGCGGATGGGCGCGACGCCATGGCCATCGCGTGTGTGGTCGCCCCGCGGCATGCCGTGCTCGCACTCGCGCTCGACGGTGCGCGCGCGGTACTCGCCGCGGCGATCGACGGCGCCGAGCTCACCGAGGATGCGAGCGTCGTCGTCGGCGCCATCGAGCTCGCGTCGGGCGCCGACGCCGCGCTCGATGATCGGGTGCGAGCGAGCGGCATCGCGCGCGCGGAGCGGTGGCTGGCGCAGCGGGCGGGCGCGCAGGCGGGCGGCGCGCTCGCATGGCGAGGCGCGTCCCGGCGAGTCGCCCTGCGCCGTATCGCAGAGCTCGCATCGCGAGCACCGCACCACAGGCGCGCGCTACTCGCTCCGTTGGCCATGGCAGCGAGGCGTGTCGTGAGCGCGCCCTACGCGCTGGGTGCCGAGCGAGTGCTCGACGAGCTCGCGAGCGCTCCGCTTCCGGACGAGGCGTGGCTGCGCGCGATCGCGTCGTTCGGAGCGATGCATGGCGCGCGCGCGAGCGAGGGCACGGAGGCGAGGCTGATCGCGGTGATCATCGCGGGGTGATCCGCGGCATCGACAACGGAAACCAACCCGATGTCGAGGCCGTACTGCGTAGCATCGCACGGTCGTGCGCGTCGCAGCCGCCACACAGGGAGATGAATGCAACGTCGCAGGCTCGATGGTCGCGCTGCCAGCACTACCGTAGCGCTCTGCGCCACGCTTCTCTCCGCGAGCCCCCTCCTCGCCCAGTCGAAAGTCTCCCTCGGCTTTCGCGACAGCATTCCCGCATGGCTCAAGGCGAGTCACGTCCCCGGCGCTGTCGTAGGCATCCTCGAGAACGGCAAAGTCACGTCAATTCAGGCGTTCGGCGAGCTGCGCGCTGGAGTGCCGATGACACCCCGCGCGCTCTTCAACGTCGCGTCGCTCACCAAGCCGGTCGTCGCCATCACGACGCTCAAGCTCGCGAGCGCGCACGGGCTGGCGCTCGACGCGCCGCTCGACCCCTACTGGATCGATCCCGACATCCGAAACGATCCGCGCCACGCGAAGCTCACCACGCGTCTCGTGCTCAGTCACCAAACCGGATTTCCCAATTGGCGACGGAGCATGCCGCGGAAGAAGCTCGGTTTTCTCTTCGACCCGGGCACCAAGCTCGGCTACTCGGGAGAGGGATTCGAGTATCTGCGTCACGCCCTCGAGCACAAATATGGCAGGTCGCTCCAACAGCTCTCCGACTCGATTCTCTTTCGCCCCCTCGGGATGACGGAAACGACGTACGGTTGGAATCCCCGGCAGAACAGATCGCGCTTCGCGGTCGGGCACGACTCGAATGGCGTCGTGGTGG
>DATHJR010000281.1:0-6787 GCA_035286525.1 Gemmatimonadaceae bacterium
CGAAGACGCGGGAATCGCTCGGCGGAACCGGTATTTCGTTCGACTGGGGCGCCGCCCAGCGTGTCCTGCGACCCCATTCCTCGAAGCTGGTGGTGGCCGGCGGACTATCACCAGCAAACGTGGCTCAGGCCATCGAGACGCTCTCACCCGACGTCGTAGATGTCTCCTCCGGCGTGGAATCCTCACCCGGGATCAAGGATCACGCGCGCATGGCCGACTTCATGGACGCCGTTCGGCGGGCAGGAGTGCTTCGATGACCGCAATTGTCACGGGCGACCGCTTCGGCACCTATGGTGGGCGGTACGTTCCCGAAACTCTGATACCCGCGCTCGATAGTCTGGAGGCGTCGCTCGCCGACGCGATGCGCGATTCGGACTTTGTTGCCGAACTGGACAATTTGCTTGCTACTTACGTGGGTCGTCCATCACCATTGAGCGACGCTCCCCGGCTTTCCGCGCTGGTTGGAGTGCCGGTGTTGCTGAAACGAGAGGATCTGAACCACACGGGCGCCCACAAGATCAACAACACGGTGGGGCAGGCGCTGTTGGCGCGACGGATGGGCAAGCGTCGAATCATCGCCGAGACGGGAGCGGGACAGCACGGCGTAGCGACGGCGACGATCTGCGCGCGCTTCGGACTGCAGTGCGTGGTTTACATGGGAGAGGAAGACATGCGGCGGCAGGCGCTGAATGTCTTTCGCATGCGGTTGATGGGGGCGGAAGTGATCCCGGTAACGTCGGGAACACGAACGCTGAAGGACGCGACTACCGAGGCAATTCGTGACTGGGTGACCAACGTGACGGACAGTCACTACATCATCGGATCGGTGGTCGGGCCCGCACCATATCCGCGCATGGTACGTGAGTTTCAGGCCGTCATCGGCCGCGAGGCGCGAGCGCAAATGCTCGCGCAGGTGGGGCGCCTTCCGGCCACGGTCGTCGCCTGTGTAGGTGGAGGTTCGAACGCCATGGGGATTTTTCATCCGTTCGTGAGCGACGCCGAGGTCGAGCTGGTGGGCGTGGAAGCCGCGGGCGAGGGGCTGAACACGGATCGCCATTCGGCATCACTGTCGAAGGGATCGCCCGGCGTGCTCCATGGCGCGCGGAGCTACCTGCTGCAGGACGCCGAGGGGCAGGTGCACCCCGCGCACTCGATCTCGGCCGGGCTCGATTACCCGGGAGTAGGCCCCGAGCACTCATTCCTGAAGGACAGCGGCCGCGCGACGTACGTCTCGATCACGGACGATGAGGCGCTCGAAGGCCTCGTCACGCTCAGCCGCCTCGAGGGGATCATCCCCGCGCTCGAGACCGCGCACGCGATCGCGTGGGTCGTGAAGGAGCGCGCAGGCTGGGCGGGCGACGAGCCCGTGCTGATCTGCATCAGCGGACGTGGAGACAAGGACGTCTCCCAGGTAAGCGAGCTCCTCGGAGACCGCCTCGCCAAGTGACGTCACCCACGCTCGCTCCCACCGAAGTTGCGCTCGAGGAACTGCCGGAGCCGCCATGCTCTCCGCAGCTCGTCGAAGAGATGCTGCGCAACTTCGCGCGGGCGATCAAGACACATCAGCTCTATCTCCCGAACAACCCGATTTACACTCGCGCGATCGATGGCCTGCGCTCGGCCTTTGCGCCGATCTGGCCTCACACGCCGGAAGTAGTTCTCACCATCACCGAATCGGACTTCCGCTGGATGGGTCGATCCGTGATGCACGAGGCCAGCCGTTCCGAAAGTCTGCCATGGGTGTTCTTCAAGGATGGCGTACGCGAGCTGACGCTGACGCAGGGGATCGAGAACGACGGTGAGCTCACGTCGCTGCTGCACATCCTCCAGCGCGTGCGCAATGCGGCGCCCGAGGAAGACGATCTGCTGACGCTGATGTGGGAGCAGGAGTTCACGAGGCTCGCCTATCGCTTCGTCGACATCAACCTCGACCCGCACGCATCGTTCGACGCGTCCGCGGAGCCGCCGAAGGAGCGCAGGCTTCCGATCGTCGACGACATGCGCGCGGAGGAGGCCGAGGGCCCGAAGCGAACGTCGGGCATCGTGCGCCTCGAGGACCTCGATGCGACGCTCTACTTTCTCGATGAACAGGAGATCGATTATCTCCGCACGGCGGTCGTGGCCGACCAGACCATCGACATGCCGCGCAGCGTGCTGGCGATCCTCCTCGACATTTTCGAGGTGCAGGAGAGCGAGAAGGTTCGCGAGGAGATCTGCGGCATTCTCGAGAGCTACATGCTCAACTTGCTGGCCGGCGGTGCGTACGGATCGGTGGGCTATCTGCTGGCCGAATCGGACCAGCTGGTCCGGCGCGCGAACAATCTTCTGCCGGCACACAAGCTTCGACTCGCTGCACTCCCGACGAGCCTGAGCGATCCGTCCGTGCTTTCGCAGTTGCTCGAAGCGCTCGACCACGCTGACGTCATACCGGCACAGGCCGAGCTCGACGCGCTATTCGACCAGCTGCGCGGCGGCGTGCTTGGCACCGTGCTCGGATGGCTGAAGCAGGCGCAAAAGCCGGAGCTCCGAACCGCGCTCGAGCGCGCGGCGGGACGGATGGCGGCCGCGAACACCGCGGAGATGATGAAGCTGATTGGCTCGTCCGACGTGGATGTGGCTGTCGAGGCGATGCGTCGCGCGGGGGAGCTCAAGACGGCCGCCGCCGTAGGTCCGCTATCGAAGGTGCTGCAGCTGCCGAACGTGCTTCTGCGACAGGCGGCGGCGCAGGCGCTCGCAGAAATCGGGTCGGCGGGCGCCCTTCGCCTGCTCGAGACGGCGCTCAATGACGAGGATCGCGACGTACGCATCTCCGCGGTGAGGGCGATGGGCATTCGCGGACATCGCGCGGCGCTCCCGCGCGTGGAGGAGGTCGTGCGCGGCAGAACGGTGAAGGGCGCCGACCTCACCGAGAAGATGGCGTACTTCGAGGCCTACGGTACGCTCGCACGCGACGCCGGCATCCCGCCACTCGACAAGCTGCTCAATCGGCGAAATCTCCTGGGCCGCCGGGCCACGCCCGAGATTCGCGCCTGCGCTGCCCGCGCGCTCGGGATGATCGGGAGCGCGAGCGCGCTCGAGGTGTTGCGCCGCGCGCAAAGCGAGCGCGATCCGATGGTGCGCAGCGCGATCAACCGCGCGATGCGCGAGAAGACGTAACCGTGTCGACGGCCACGTCCACCGGCTCCACGAATCTCGCGCCGCCGAATATCGGCGAGCGCGGAAGCGACGGCTTCGTCCGAAAGGCCGGACGCGAGTTCCTGCTCGCGATCTACGGCGCGCTGCGCACGGTCAAGATGTACCCGCCGGACAACCCGGTGGTGCAGAAGACGATGCAGGAAGTGGTGCGCCTCGCCAACGACCTCCTGCGCAACGAACGCGAGGTCGAGCTGCGCGTGTCGGGGGAGTTCATCTTCATCAACGCCACGCGCCTGCGGCTCGACCTCGAGAACTACGCGAGCTTCAGCCGCATCATCAGTGCGTTCAGGGATGCCGGCGTCGGGCTCTGCCGCATCCGCGATGCCTCCGCCGTCCGCGACTGGGTCGTATTCCTGACGCTGCTGCAGAACGCTGCCGTCGGCGATGAAGACGGCCGCCTCTTCGCACTCGGTGAAAAGCTCGCCGCGGCGAAGGTGACGACATTCGAGCTCGGTCCGGCGACGAATCTCGACGAGGAGCTCCGCCAGAAGGCGAAGGAAGCGGCCAAGCGCACGTACGCGCAGTCGGTGTCGGTCACGAAAGAAGTGATCAACTCCGTGCGCATGGGACGCAGCCCGAACATCAAGAAGATCAAGCGCGTGGTGCAGGGCATCGTCGACCAGGTGCTGAACGAGGAGTCGTCCCTCATCGGGCTCACGACGCTCCGCGACTACGACGAGTACACGTTCACCCACAGCGTGAACGTCTGCATCTTCTCGGTGGCACTGGGCCGCAAGCTGGGACTCACGCGAAATCAGCTCTACGATCTCGGCGTCGGCGCGCTGATGCACGACATCGGAAAGGCGAGGATTCCGCTCGATATTCTGAACAAGCCGAACGGGCTGTCGGAAGACGAGTGGAGAACGATCTGCGGACATCCGTGGATGGGAGTTCTGCAGCTCTTCTCGATGCGCGGCCAGAACGATGTGCCCTATCGGGCGATGATCATCGCCTTCGAGCACCACAAGAAGACGGATCTCACGGGCTATCCCAAGCACGTGCGGCCGCGCGTCATGAGCATCTACAGCAAGGTCGTGGCGGTCGCGGACGCGTTCGACGCGGCCACGTCGCGGCGCGCCTACCAGAGCACTCCGCTCTCGCCCGCCGATGTGCTGCAGGAGATGCGCATCAACCCGCATCGCGGAATGGACCAGGTGCTCGTGAAGGCGTTCATGAGCCTCGTCGGGCATTATCCGGTAGGCACGCTCGTGGTGCTCGATACGTTCGAAATGGCGATCGTCCACGCGGCGAACTCGTCGCCCGACGCCATTGCGCGTCCCGTCGCCCGTCTCATCAGCGACGAGCGCGGAAACCTGCTCTTTCCCGGAACTCTCGTGGACCTCAATCTGCCGAACGAGACCGGCGGCTTTGCCCGAACCATCATTAAGGTCGCCGACCCCGAACGATATGCCATCCGCATCAGCGACTACTTCGTCTGACTTCATCGCGCGGCGTTTCGCGGCGCTGCACGCGCGCGATGCGAAAGCACTGGTCGTCTACATCACCGCTGGGCATCCCGATCGGGCGCGCTCGCTCGCGCTGCTGCGCGGGATCGCGGATGCAGGCGCGGATGTGATCGAGCACGGCGTTCCATTCTCGGATCCGCTCGCGGATGGCCCCGTGATCCAGGCGAGCTCGCAGCGCGCGCTCGAGCAGGGAATGACCTTCGACGGTGTGCTCGCGCTGGCGTCGGAGGCCGCAGTGGATGTGCCGCTCGTGCTCTTCAGCTATCTCAATCCGATCGTCGCCGCAGGCCCGACTGCGCTTACCCGTGCGGCCGCTGCGGGAATACACGGATTGCTCGTTACCGACCTTCCCGTGGGCGGCGACCCGGAGCTCGAGCGCGAGATCGGCGAGTCGCCGCTCGCCTTCATTCGCCTGGTCGCGCCGACGACCCCCGCACCGCGCATGGCCGAGATCGCGCGTCACGGCAGCGGTTTCGTGTACCTCATCAGCCGGCTCGGCGTGACGGGCATGCAGAGCGAGATCGCCAGCGGCCTCGCGGACACGATCGAGCGCCTGCGTGGAGTCACCGCGCTTCCGGTGTGCGTCGGCTTTGGCATCTCGGGCCCCGAGCAGGCCGCGTCGGTGGCGCGCCTCGCGGATGGCGTGGTCGTCGGCAGTGCGGTCGTGCGCGCGGCGGAAACGAGCGTCGAGAGCGCGGTGGCGCTCGTGCGCTCCATGCGCAAGGCGATCGACGAGCGCTAGGCGGCGTCAGGTATCGCGCAGCCTGCGCTCCACTCGCTCGTCCGGCGCCACGAACACGGTTTCCGCCCGCTGGACCAGTACTTGTCCCGGCGGCCTACCCCTGGCCTTGCGCACATACTTGCGCCGCGTCCAGTCGACGGGAACGAGCGCCGCGCCGCGCGATTTGCTGTGCCAGGCCGCGAGCACCGCGGCTTCCTCGAGATCGCGCGGCGGTGGCGGCTCATCGCGCGGCCAGCGGAGCACCACGTGCGCGCCCGCGGAGTCGCGCGCGTGCAGCCAGACATCGCGCGGCGAGGATTCGTGGAAGGTGAGGGCGTCGTTCGACGCCGCGCCGCGTCCCACCCAGATCTCGAGCCCGCCGGATGAGCGATACGTGCGAAATGGACGCGACACGCGCGCGGCCGCCTGGCGCTCGAGCTGCGTCGCGGGCGGCGGCGCATCGGCCGGCACGAGCGCGAACGCGGCAATGCGCGCCGGCAGCCGCGCCAGCGCACGCTCCATCGACCGCACACGATCGTACAGGCGCTCCGCTACCTCGACGGCACTCTCTCCCTCTTCACGCTCGACGCGCGCATCGGAACCGTCGGTGAGCCGAACGAAGTCCGGCGCTTGAACGTCGCCGAGCGACATGAGGGCGTCCGCGAGAAGCCTCAGCCGCGGCGCGTCGGAGGCGCGGTCGAGCTCGAGCCGCATGCGCTCCAGCGCGCGGTCGCGGCGGCCATCGGCCGGCGCGCTCGCGATCGCCTCGGCGCTCGCGACGGTGCGTGCCGGCGCGACCAACGATTCGCTCGCCACCGCGTTGTCGCACATCGGAAAGGCCACCAGTCCGCCCGCGCACCACGCCGGTCGCGCCGGTCCGAGCTGGCAGATCTCGCGATAGCGTTCCGACGCGAGCTCCGGCGATGACATCAGCCACTTCGTCACGAGCGGGCTGACCCAGCGACCCTTCATGAGCGCCGCGACGTCGCCCGACTCCGCCGCAACGCGAACGGCGTCGTCGCCCAACACTGCGCGCGCAACAGACCGCGGCGGCAGCGCGCCGCCTATCCGTGCAAACGCGCGCCCGCTCTCGTGCGCCAGCGCGGCGCGCGACTGCGCAAGCACGCTCACCTCGAGCACCGCGCGCTTGCTCACCGATCCCTTGAACTTTCCCTCGCGAGTCAAAGCGATGAGCATCCGCCGATCATCCTCGGGCGCACTCACCGATTCGATGGTCCACGCCGCGAGCGGCCCGCCTCCCTGCGCATCCTCGAGCTCACGCACCACGACCTCGGGGGCCGACAGGTCGATCTCGATCGCCGTCTCCTGCAGCACGCCGATCACGACTCGTCTTGCTTCGCGATCGAGGTGGCCGGCGCGGATGATCCTCCCTCTCCACCGGGCG
>DATHJR010000282.1:0-2561 GCA_035286525.1 Gemmatimonadaceae bacterium
CACCCTCGAGCATTGGACAATCGTCGGCGACTGCCGGATATCCACGACCGGGGAGGGGATGGAATGCGCGCGCGGGTTGTACTCGTCGGAGCATTGGTGGGCTTGGCTTTTGCCTTCGCCGCAACACCGGTGCTGGGAGCCGGGGCGGCGTACAACATCGGCTCGATTAACGACGTCAGTGCTCCATCGTCGTGCACGGGCGACAATGCCGAGGTCGAACAAGCGGTCGACACGAAGCTCGGATATGTCTACGAGGATTGGATGGGTTGCCAAGGCATCGGCTTCGCGCGCTCAACCGACGGTGGCCGGACATTCGAAACGCCGATCTCGCTGCCCGACGTGACCGGCTCGAACTACAACACCTGGGATCCAGCCATCGCCGTCGGTCCCGACGGCACCGTCTACGCGGTCTTCATGCTGACGAAGGGCGCGCAATGGTTTCCCGTCGTTGATGCGTCGTTCGACCACGGAAAGACGTTCACGCAGACAGCCGAGCTCGTTCCGCCCGATCCGAAGAACTGGGGTGATCGTCCCTTCATCGCTGTCGGTCCCGACGGCGCTGTCTACGTCACATGGGATTACGGACCCGACCGCTCAACGGTCACGTACCTCTGCGATCCCACCGGCAGTTGCGGATTTGCGACGGGTCAACTCAACGTTGTGATCCAGAAGTCCACCGATCACGGCAAGACGTTTAGCGATATGACGCCGGTGAGCCCGGGTTTCCCTCACAGCGGCGGCGACAGCGGCCCCATGGTAATCGAGCCGAATGGCCGGATCGACGTGCTGTACCAGGGCTACCGCATCACGAACACGACGACGTACGCGATGGATCCCGGGTACGAGTACTTTACGGCTTCGAGCGATGGCGGCAAGGATTGGTCGAGTCCCGTCCAGCTTGGTCCGAACAACGGCACGATGTCACTCGCAGAGTGGTGGATCGACGGTGACATCGGGATGGATTCCGCCGGAAATCTCTACGCGGTCTGGGACACGCAGGGCTCGAACAACGATATCGGCTGGCTCTCGTACTCGACCGATCACGGGGCGCACTGGTCGACGCCGACGCAGGTCCCGCCCGACCAGCTGCAAGTTCCGCACGTAATGGAAGTCGCAGGCGGTGGCTCCGGCGTCGCGTACGTGAGCTTCTTCTCGAGCGCCGATCCGCGCGGATATGCCGATTACCTGCGTACGTTCTCCATCACGCGCGGCTGGCTCTCCGACCCGGTCATGGTTTCGTCGGACTTCGGTGACACGTCGCGTTGGCCGGGAGACACCTTTGGCATCTCGACGCTGTCGCCGGGAAACGTCGTGCTGAGCTGGGGTAGCGCGACCGGAGCGAACGGAAAGAAGTCGGACATTTTCGCCGCGAACGTGGGCGTGCAGCTGCACTAAACCGACTATTCCCAGCCGGCCTGCTCGTCGAGTGTGTCTCCGGTAACAGCACGCTTTCCTGCGCCAGTGTTCGGCAATGACGCGTGACGGGTCGCCGCCCGTCTACTTATCGAGCCGGACTCATCAGGATGACGTCGCCGGTCGTTCCGACGAGGTGAGCGCGCCGTGCGCGACGAGGAGGTGCGATGATCCCTTCGCGTGGCATCCGAAGTCCGCAGTGTTGCGCCAGGTCTTTGGATTTGGCGAACTAAGCATCCAGCTTGGTCCGCGTCTTCGTCATGGGATCCGCTCGTGACCTCCACCTGCGTGGAATCGCAGGGTGAAGTGCTAGTGCTGGACGCGCTTGCACCGGTTGACGACTCGGACGAGGTATGGGAACGGCTTGACGCAACTCCGCCTTCGGTTGCGGTCGTCCTGAAGCCCGACCATGTCCGTAGCGTTGATCTCTTCGTTTGGCGCTACGCGTGTCGTGCGTTCGGCCCGTGGCTGTTCCATCGCGGCGACGTCCCCGAGACGGAACTGGAATACGTCGAGCCGGGCGTCGAGCTTCCGGGTGGACTCCTCGCGCTCTACGACGGCCGTTTTCGCATGGAGACACCTCTCTGGCTTCCTGAGCAGCGTGCGCTCGTGTTCGCGGATGCCCTAACCGGACGCGACGGGCGACTGCTGGTGTGGGGTTCGCCTGCGCACGAGGAGCGCGTCCTTCCGGCGTTGCGGAGGATGTTCGAACTTCCATTCGAACACGTGATCGTGTCGCACGGTGAACCGGTTCACGATCGGAGGGCGTTCGAACGTGCGCTCGAACTTCCGCCGTTCGAGGAGTAGGAGTCCACTCAACGCATGGTCGCCATGCGCGAGTGTGCGGGACTGCCCCCTGACGGATCAGTTGTCTGAGCGTGCATGCTTCACCGGATACCGTGGGTGACAATTCGTCGTCGGGGCTCATCCAAAGACGCGAACCGAACTAGTGTGGCCACTAGAATCGCCTCCATGTCCGCTTCTCACGCCTCGCTGACCGACATCACAGCCGCCGACGTCGCTCACAGCGATGCGAAGTGGACGCCGGTCCGCAATCACTTCGGGATCACCGCGTTCGGTGTCAACGCCTACACCGCTCGGAATACCGGCGATCGCCTCATCGGCGAGCACGACCACGCGGATCCCAC
>DATHJR010000283.1:0-2880 GCA_035286525.1 Gemmatimonadaceae bacterium
CGTATGAATGCCCAACCCTTGCGCGCATCCGGAGCATCGCCCGTCGCCTGCGGCATCGATGGATCGGTGAGCTGCGCGCCAGGATCGGGCTCGAACGTCGAGCCACAATTGACGATGACCTCGCCTCCGGAGGGCGTGAACTTCACCGCATTCGAGAGGAGGTTGACGAGTATCTGGCGCACGCGGCGTTCGTCGCCGATATAGGGCACCCCCACCTCGACGGCGCCGAGGTCGACGAGCCGAATTCCTTTCGCCGTGGCCTGCGGATGCACGAGCGCCACCGCGGACACGACGCTCGCCGCAGTCACGAGTGCGTCCTGCCGAACCTCGAGGCGCTCGGCGTCGACCTTCGCGACATCGAGCACATCGTCGACGAGCTGGAGTAGATGTCGCGCGCTCGCCTGCAGCCGCTCGAGATGCGCGTGCTGCGCCGCCGTCGTCGGCCCGAGGACGCCCATGTCCAGTATCTGCGAGTAGCCAAGGATGGCGTTGAGCGGCGTGCGGAACTCGTGGCTCATGGTCGCGAGAAACTCCGACTTCCGCCGCCCCGCCTCTTCGGCCGCGCTCATCGCGGTCTCGCTCAGCACGCGTGCGGTTTTCGCCTCGCGGTGCAGCCGCGCGTTGTCGATCGCCATGGCGGCGCGGCTCGCGAGGTCCTCGGCGAGCGCGACGTCGACATCGCCTATTGGCCGTTGCGCGTTCGTCATGACGATCGTGATCGCACCCAACACGACGCCGCGGGCGATCATGGGAACGCTCACGAACGAGCGCGCGCCGATGGCGCGAAGGCGCTCCAAGTGGTCGTCGTCGCGGGCGAGGGCGCGGAGCATGTGATCGGGAACGTCGCGTACGACGTTCGTTTGCGCGCTGCGGATCGCCGTCGGAGCTCCGAGCTCGCCGGATGGATCCGGCGGATACCGCTCGTCAATCTCGCGAACCGAGGCCTGCATCTCCGGGTCGGGATGGTTCACCGGAAGCCGCCGAATCGATCCATCGTCGTTGAGCACATCGACGATCGACCACGAGTCGTCGCGCGGAAGACGCATGCCAGCGACCGTCGCGAGCGTCGTTTCGTAGTCGAGCGACGCGCCGAGGCGACGGCTGACCTCCGCTAGAATGGAAAACCGGTCGTCCCTCTCCGCCTCGCTCACGGCTTCGCCGTCACCGACCATGTCGCAGATAAGCGCAAAACCGAGGCCCACTGCCGCTCGCGCGGACGAATATTCAGCGCAGGGATTTCTCAATCGTTATTGTCCCGTACTCACCGCCGCCATCTTCTTCAGGTACTTGTCGTACCACGCAACGTAGCGATCGAGTCGATCCTTCTTGTAGCTCGGCGTCGATATGTTGTGATGCTGGTCGGGATAGATGATCAATTCAGCCGGCACGCGCAGAGCTCGCAACGCCACGTACATCTGCTCGCTTCCGGCGATCGGCACATTGAAGTCTCTGTCGCCGCCCAGGAACAGAGTTGGCGTCGTGATCTGTTTGGCGTGAAAGAAGGCGTACGAGCGCCGGATCCACTCTCGCGGATTTGTCCAGGGCCCGGTGTCCGTCTCGGGCGTGTACTGGTCCGTGCCGTAGCTCGCGAGCGCGTTCGCGCTGCCCGCTCCCGCGATCGCTGCCTTGAACCGATGATCGACCGCGATGATCTGATCGGTGAGGATGGCGCCGTTGCTCCATCCACCGACGCCGAGACGCGCGGGGTCCGCGATACCCGCCTTCACCGCGTGGTCGACCGCGCCGAGCAGGTCGGATACCTCCTTCTCCTTCGTTCCTCCTGCGATCGCGCGCTGGTGCTGTGCCCCGCGACCGCGGCTCCCGCGATAGTTGGCGGCCACCACGACGTAGCCGTTCGCCGCGAAGAGCTCGCGCTCGAAGTTGAACGCGTGCGAATCCTGGCAGCAGGCGGGGCCCCCGTGGATGCGCAGAAGCGTCGGATACCTCCGCCCCGCGACGTACGCGGCGGGCTTCACGATCAGCCCGTGCACCTCGTACCCGTCGCTCCCACGGGACGCGAACTCCTCCGTAATGCCGAGCTGAACTTCGCGGAGCCACGCGTCGTTCTGGTGCGTCAGCTTGCGCAGCGTCGTTCCCTCGAGTGCGTAGATCTCGGGCGGCTCGCTGTCGCTCGCGACGGTGAGCGTCGCTGCATCGTCGCGGCCGATCGCGAGCGACGTGATCATCCGTTTGTCACCCGCCACACGCTCCACGCGGCCGCCCGACGCGGACACCTTCGCGACGTACTGCGAGCGATCGTCCTCCTCCAACACGTAGATCGACGAACCGTCCACGGACCATGCGGGCTCGATGACCTGACGGTCGAGCGACGCCGAAAGCACGGTGGATGCGCCGCCGTCGCTCGGAATCACCGCAAGCTTCCACATCCGAAAGGCGTGATCCGGCAACCCGACGCCGGTGAGATACGCGATACGAGCGCCGTCTGGGCTCCACGCGATGCGACCATCATCCTCGCCACCATAGGTGGTGAGTCGCTTCGGCTGCGCCCCGCGCTGGGCTTCGATGACGAAAATGTCATCGTTCACGCTGCGATCGGGATCGCCGGCTACGCGCTTGCTCACGAAGGCGATGCGTGTTCCATCCGGCGACCAGACGGGATCCGAGTCGTCGAAGGCGCCCGAGGGAAGAGGCTCGAGACGGTGCGCGGCGAAGTCGAACAGCGCGAGGTGATCGTGCGTGTCGAGCAGGTATCCGCCGGGGTCGGCCTTGAAGTGATAGCGATCGATGACGATCGGTGGCTTCGTTCCGGACTTGGGCCTGGCGGCGCCCGAATCGCTCACGACGAACACGAGCCGCTTCGCATTCGGCGACCAGGCGTAGTCGACGATTCCACCGGGCACGCTGCTCTCGCGCTCGGGC
>DATHJR010000284.1:0-5672 GCA_035286525.1 Gemmatimonadaceae bacterium
CGAGGCGAACTGCCGTGCCTCGCTCGACGTGCTTCGGCCGCTCCTGGAAAAAGCTCCCGTGATCATCGTGTCCTCTTCGTGGCTGGCTTACGGGATAAGAAGTACCGGCTATCTCGATGCGTTCTTCGACACCGCGCGGAGGCTCGCTGGCGCGGGCAAGCTCGTCATCGTGATTGGCGAGGCGCCGTGGATGCCCGGGTATGACCGCCGCTGTCCGGAGAAGGCACTCACCTACCCGTTCCTGCAGTGCACTCACCTCGCCGCGCCCATTGGCACCGCGGTCGCGGAGGTCGACGCTCGGCTACGCAGCTTCGCGGCACGAACGCCCAACGTGAGGTACTTCGACGCCAACCGCTACCTCTGCCCCGAGGGTGTCTGCGCCGCGTTCGAGCCGAACGGCGAGCCACGCTACTACGACCAGAGCCATCTGACCATGCTCGAGTCGTCGCGACTCGGGCGGGAGATCGTTGCACAAGAGGGAGTGCCCGCCCCATTCGATCTCGTGGCGGGGTGGGCGACGCCGCGCAGGAGTGGAGTGGCCACCGCAAAGCCGACCGCGACTAATTGAGATAAGGCTCGCTCAGCGCCGCTCACGCCTTATTCAGCTCGCCTAAGCGACGTTTGTCTTCCCCAACGCCGCCCGAAAACATTAACAAGAAACAAAGTTACCAGCCCCATCTGCCCTCGTCATTTGAATAGCACACCCCTCCATTAACCCAGAGTACGGCAGGATCGCAGGGGACACACTCCGGCGACAAAGGCAAACTCGCCGAAAGACGAGGACGCAAAGCCAACGAGACTAAGGTGCACAATTGTGCGCTATGTCGGTCGGGTTGCCCGAAGAGCCGAAAGGACTCCGGTCATGACCCACCTCCGCACTCTGCTCGCAGTGAGCTGCTGCACCGCGTTCGTCGCGTGCTCCGCCTCCGATTCGATCACATCCGTCCCCACACCGGCGCTGGCCGCCGTCGCGAATTCGATTTCGATCGATCCGGCGACGTCGACCGTCGTCTCGAAATCCCACTTTGCGCTCTCTGCGCGAATGCAGGATGAGGCGGGGCGAGCGCTTGGTGGTCAACCAAAGGCGTGGAGCTCGAGCGACGTTTCCATCGCGACTGTCTCCGCCAGCGGGGTAGTGACCTCGCACTCCAAGGGCACGGCGAGGATCTATCTCGCATCAGGCTCGAAGACGTCGTATACGGCGGTCACTGTGCTCGACTCAGGCACCGCGCGTCGCACGGTATCGGTCACCCCTCGTTCGGCCACGCTCGAGGCTAGCAAGACGTTCGCGCTTTCGGCGATCGTGACGAACCGCAAGGGACACACGATTGCGAACTTTCCCGTGACCTGGACGAGCGCCAATCCCGCCGTCGCCACGATCGATACCACGGGGAAGGTCACCGGAATTGCCCCGGGCACGGTGAGCATCGTCGCCCACGCCGGTCTGAATCAGGCGACGGCCGAGCTCACGGTGATCCCGACGAAGGTGCTTCTGTCATCCGGCACACCGACAGCCGCTCCGAAGTCGGCTCCGGCGACCGCACCCACGTCGGCACCGACTCCGGCACCGTCACTAACGCCGACGCCCACGCCCGCGCCGGCTCCGGCGCCGGCACCGCTACCGTCTTCCGCCGGAACGCTCTTCAGCGGGTTCTCGACCAGCTCGAAGCACTGGCCGCACATCCGCACGATGATGACGGATTTCTACTACAGCTGGACGACGACGGAGCGCGAGTGGGCCGGCCAACACTATGACTACGCCATGTCGGGCATCGGAAGCGCGTGGAGCGCAGCGAATCCGACGGTCGGCCACCTGCCGTACACGCTCGAGTGGTCGGTGATCATTCCTTCACAGGAGCCGTCGGGGATCAGGACCGCGTACTATGCGGACATGGTCGCGTGGTACCACGCGCATCCATCGCTGAGCCTCGAGAGCGCGTTCCTGCACGCCGCTGGCGGCAGCCGCGATTCCGCTGGCCGCGCGGTCGTGACGATCTGGAATTCACGTCGCTGGATGATCAATCCCGCCGATGCGGGCGCGCTCCAATACCAGGTGGATCGCTACTCGCGCATCGTCGCCAACGAAGGCGGCGCATTCGTGGACGAAGCCTCCTCCGGTGACATGCTCGGACGGATCAAGAATACGATCGAGTATCCAACGAGCGCGAATTTCACCGCGCCGCAAACGGCTGCCTTCGCGGCAGTCAAACGCGCGATGGGAAGCAAGGTGCTCATGATCAACACGGCCGAGTACTCGTCGGACTTCGACCGCGCAAATGCGATCGCGGCGGGCGGCGTGCACATGGAGATGATCAACAACCCGTTCACGCCCGATATGCCGTCGCGGTGGCAGTGGATCGAGTCGCTCACGAGCAGCAACGTTCTCGTGGACATGGTCACGCTCTACGCCACGTCGTCGGCGAACGCGATGTCCACGATTTTTCCGAAGGGGAATTACGCGACGAGCGCGCAGCGAATGAAGATGTGGGAGCTCGCGAGCTACTACATGGCTGTAGGCTCCACGCCGGACCAGCTCGCGCTCCAGCTCGAGAATACCTGGGACGTTCCCTATTCCACGGTCTGGATCCGCGCGCAGGAAGCGAACATCGGGCATCCCCTAAGCGCTCGCGTCCTCGCCTCGCGAGGCACCGATCCGCTCGGGCAGACGTACGTCGTGTACACGAGAGACATGGACCGGGCGCTCATCGTCGCCCGAGTGAACCAGGGGTGGGGAACGCACAGCTACCTCGACGGCTCGGCGATCTCGATTCCGCTGCCCAGCACTGACGTGTGGCTGCCCTTGATGGCGGACGGCACACTGGGTGCGCCGGTGACGAGCGTCAGGCTGCGCAACGTGGAAGCGATGATCCTGGTGAAGAAGAGCAGGATATAGCCCTCGCCGAGCAATCCCGCCCTTCCGCACTCCTTCGCTCGCTCTCATATTCGCCCGCCTACGCCCGCGCATGCGCGCCGGCGTGTTTTCCTCAACCGGCGAGAGTGGGACATGTTCGACATTCGTTCACATGTCGGCAGCGCGAGCGTTGCCCGGCTTCAGGCACGTTCGACCGCGAGCGCTCTCTCGCTTGCCCTCGCATTCGCCGCGCTCCCCGCGGCGGCCGGCGCGCAAACGGACGAGCAGCCGCTCCTCTTTCGGGAGCCCGCGCTCAGCCAGGGCGAAATCTGCTTCACCTTCGGCTCCGATCTCTGGCTCGTGCCGCGTGCCGGCGGAAGTGCGCGACGTCTCACCGCATCCGCTGGAATTTCGCCGGAGTCATCGAACGGCGATTGCTCCTTCTCGCCCGACGGCAAGTGGATCGCGTTCACCACCACCACGGGACGAAATTCCGACGCGTACGTTATTGCCGCCGCCGGCGGTCTGCCGCGACGGCTCACGTACCATCCGGGCGTGAATCGCGTGCGCGGATGGACGCCGGACGGCAAGGTGCTGCTGCTCTCCACGCGCGAGAGTTATACCGTTGGCACGCTCTCCTCCGCGCGACTCTACACGCAGGCGCTCGATCGCGTGGCGCCCGCGGCGGTCGATCTCCCCAGCGGATGGGATGGCTCGTTCAGCGCCGACGGCAAACGACTCGCGTACATGCCGATCGCGAACGCCAACGAAATCTGGAAACGCTATCGTGGCGGCCGCACGAGCCCCATCTGGATCGCCACACTCAGTGACGCCGCGATCGAGAAAGTGCCGCGCGAAAACTCGAGCGACACGCAGCCCATGTGGGTGGGCGACACAGTGTTCTTTCTCTCCGACCGCGACGGTCCGATCACCCTCTTCTCGTACGACATCAAGTCGAAGAAGGTGACGAAGCGCATCGACAACGCGGGACTCGACATCAAGAATGCGTCGGCGGGGCCCGGCGCAATCGTGTACGAGCAGTTCGGCTCGATCCGCCTCTACGATCTCACCACGGGAAAGGACGCGCCAGTCGCGATCCGCCTCACCGGCGAGCTCGCCACCGCGCTGCCGCACTGGGTGGCTGTGAGCGAAAAGCTCGAGCATCCGTCCATTTCTCCAACAGGCGTACGCGCTGCGTTCGAGGCGCACGGAGAGATAATCACCGTTCCCGCCAAGAAGGGCGACGCGCGCGACATCACGCGCACGGTCGGCGTCACGGAACGGTTCCCCACCTGGTCGCCCGACGGCCAGACGCTCGCGTACTTCTCCGATGCCGGCGGCGCGTACCACCTCGAGCTGCGCGGACAGGCGGGAGTCGAGCCGCCTCGCACGATCAAGCTCGGCGAGGATGACGCATACTACTACGCGCCCGTGTGGTCGCCCGATGGAAAGCGCATCGCCTACAGCGACTCTCGAGCGCTCATCTGGATCGCCGACGTCGCAACGGGGAAAGTGACCAAGGTAGACGGCGATCCGCTCGGCACGGGATTCGGCAATGGCGGTTTTCAGGTGTCCTGGTCGCCCGACTCACGGTGGCTGTCCTACTCGAGGACGATCGGCAACCGGTTGGGCGCCGTGTTCGTGTACGACGTTCAGAAGGGCGCGTTCACGCAGGTGACCGACGGAATGAGCGATGCGCGCTCGCCTGCGTTCGATGCGAGCGGAAAGTATCTCTACTTCGTCGCGAGCACCGACGCCGGCCCGTCGTCGGACTTCAGCATGACGACGTTCGATCATCCGGTCACTCGGAGTCTCTACGCGATCGTCCTGCGCAAGGATCTGCCGTCACCGATGGCGCCGGAGAGCGACGACGAACGCGCGAAGGGAGACAGCGCGGCAACGAGCGCGGCTCGCGCCGCCGCGGGTGACGTCGCAGGCGCCAGGGCGGCCAAGCCTCACAAGGCGGCGGACAGCACCGCGGCTCCTGCGCCCGTGCGCATCGACTTCGAGTCCATCGATCAGCGGACGGTTGCGCTGCCGGCGCCGGCGCGCAACTACGTCGCCCTCGCGGCGGGCACGGCGGGTGTGGTCGTGCTCGCGGAGGAGCCGATCGTGCCGGTGAGCGAGCAAGGCGCCCAGGAGTCGAACGTCACGCTCCACAAGTTCGACCTCGACAAGCGAAAGACGGAGCAGCTGGTGGCGGGCGTCACTGACTTCGACGTGTCGCGTAACGGCGGGAAGCTGCTCTACAAGACGAAGGACAAGATGAAAGACAAGTGGGCGATCGCGGATATCGCGACGAAGGTCAATCCGGATTCGGGCGCGCTCAATACCGCCGATATCCAGGTGGCCATCGATCCGCGCGCCGAATGGAGGGAGATGTATCACGAGGCATTCCGGCTGCAGCGGGCGTTCTTCTACGATCCGAATTATCACGGACTCGATCTGGCCGCGACGGAGCGGTTTTACTCTCGATGGCTCGATGGAATTGCCAGCCGCTCGGACCTGGACTACCTGTTCGGTGAAGTATTCGGAAATCTCACCGTCGGCCACCTGTTCGTGATCCCGCCCGACGCGGTGCCCGCGACGGCGCCGCGCACCGGCGTGCTTGGCGCCGACTACACGATCGAGAACGGACACTGGAAGTTCGCCAAGGTGTACACGGGCGAGAGCTGGAACCCCCAGTTCCGCGCTCCGCTCACGCAGCCGGGCGTCAACGTGCGGGCGGGTGAATACCTTCTTGCCGCGAACGGACAGGCGCTCACGTCGAACGATGACGTGGACCATGTGCTCGAAGGGACCGCCGAGAAATCGGTGGTGC
>DATHJR010000285.1:0-4505 GCA_035286525.1 Gemmatimonadaceae bacterium
CCAACGTGCAGACCGCGGCCGAGGCGGCGAAGGCGCTCGAGCCCGTGGCGGGGAAGGCAGCCGCGTTTCTCTTCACGCTCGGCCTCGTGGGTACCGGTCTCCTCGGAGTTCCCGTGCTCGCGGGCTCCGCAGCATACGCGGTGGCGGAAGGTGCAGGATGGCAGCGCGGCATGGATGCGCTGCCACACCAGGCGCGCAACTTCTACATGGTGATCGCGGCCTCGATGCTGATCGGAGTGGGGCTGACGTTCACACCTATCGATCCGATCAGTCTGCTGCTCTGGTCGGCCGTGATCAATGGCCTCCTCGCACCGCCGCTCATCATCATCGTGATGGTGATCTGCAATAACCAGAAAGTGATGGGAAGCTTTCGCAACGGCATGTCGCTCAACGCGTTCGGCGGGCTCGCGGGGGTGATCATGCTGGGCTCCGCGCTGGCGCTCATCGGGAGCTGGTTTGGCTTGATCAGGTAGCGGCGCGCAGCGCGCGCACCGCGATTCCGCCGTTCTTGCTGGTCAGAATCTTGTCCATCGTGCCGCCGATCTGGCTGTCGAGTCGCGGATCGGCGGATAGCACCGTCAGCCGCCAGCCCGGAAAGCGCTCGCGAACGATGGTCCCGAGCTGCGCATAAAGATTTCGCAGCGCGTCGCGGTCGCCCACGCGCACACCGTAGGGCGGATTCGTGACGATCGCTCCCGCCGCAACCCCAGCGGGCGGCGCGATGCGCGAGATGACCTTCTCCTCGAACGAGATGTCCGCCGCCACGCCCGCGCGCGCGGCATTCTCGCGCGATGCGGCGATCGCGCCGGCGTCGCGATCGGAGCCGAAGATGGGTGCGGGAGCGGCGGGGAGAATCTGCGCGCGGGCTTCGTCCACCACCTTCTTCCACGTCGGCTCGTGAAAGCCCGGCCACTTCATGAAGGCAAACGTGCGCGACAACCCCGGAGGGATGCGGCGCGCGATCAGCGCGGCCTCGATCGGAATCGTCCCGGCACCGCAGAGCGGATCGACCAGCGGCGTGTCCCGATCCCATCCACTCGCGAGCAGCAGCGCGGCTCCCAGCGTCTCGCGCAGCGGAGCCTTCGCAGTCGCAAGCCGGTAGCCCCGGCGATGGAGGAGCGCTCCCGAGCTGTCGATGCTCACCGTGCACTGATCGCGAAAGAGGCGAACGATGACGAGCGGCGTGTCGCCGGACTCGTCGTCATCCTCTCCGCCACTCGTCACCGTGGGCGCGATGCCGGTCGACTTCTCCATCGCTTCGGCGATGCGCTGTGCGACCGCGCCGGTGTGGTAGAGTCGCGACTTGCTCGTGGACACGCGGAGGCGCACCTCCTGCCCGCCGTCGATGAAGCGGCTCCACGCGAGCGTTCGCGCGTGGCGCTCGAGCTCATCGAACAGGCGCGCGTGGAAATCGCCGACGCGCGCGATCACACGCGTCGCGGTGCGTAACCAGAGGTTCGCGCGAAAGAGGGCGCTCGATCCACCGGAGAACGCGACGCCGCCTATGTCGCGCTTGCCGACCTCGAGTCCGAGCGATCGCATCTCCGCCTCGAGCACGTCCTCGAGCCCCGGCGCGCAGATCGCGAACAGCTCGAAGCGTTCGGCCCGCGGCGCGGGCTTCGATGGGGCACCGCGGGGCGCGCCGCGCGGCGCGCGCGCCCGCGACTTAGCGGCCACCGGTTTTCCCGAGCAGTGGCAGCTCGAGGCTCTGCCAGAGATACCATGACCCGACCGAGCGATACGGTGCCCAGGCCTTCGCAAGCGCCTGCATGCGCTTCGCCGTCGGATCCTTGCGCAATTTGTACGCGCGACGGAAGGCATTGCGGATGCCGAGATCGAGCACCGGCAGAATGTCCGGGCGGCCGAGCCTGAACATCAGGAACATCTGCGCGGTCCAGACGCCGATCCCCTTCACGCGCGTGAGTGCTTCGATGACCTCGTCGTCGGTCATCTCGTGCAGCTTCGCCATCGGGAGCTCGCCGTCCTGCACGTGGCGCGCGAGGTCGCGAATGTAGACGATCTTCTGTCGAGAGAGCCCTGCTGCGCGCAGCGCCGGATCATCCAGCGCGAGCCAGTGCTCGGGTTGCGGATTTGCAACTCCCACCAGCGCGATCAGGCGCCCGTGAATCGTCGACGCCGCCGACGTCGACAGCTGCTGCGACACGATCGAGCGCACGAGCGCGTCGAGATGCGAGCCGTACGCGCGACTTCCGAACCGGTTCGGCCCCACGCGCTCGATGATGCTCGCGAGCACCGGGTCCGCGCGCTCCAGATGGCGCACGGCCGCGCGTTGCCACAGCGCGTGCGGCACGAGCGCGCTTTTGCGAGAGCCTTTTGCCTTGGTCACGCGCGAAACTTACCGCATCGGTGACGTCTTCGTCTGGCGCAAGCCGCCACGCACGTTCATCCTACGATGATGCGCAAGCTCATCGCCTATTTTCTGCGCGGGCTCGTGATCACCGCGCCCGTCGCCGTCACGCTCTGGGTGTGCTGGACTCTCTTTCAGCGCATCGATGGGCTGCTTGCCCTGCCGATTCCGGGGGCCGGATTCATCGTCACGATCGTCGCGATCACGCTCGTGGGAGCAGTCGGGTCATCGCTCGTGACGGCGGGGCTCGTGTCAGTCATCGAGAGCAGTATCGAGAAGCTGCCCTTCGTGCGCCTCGTCTACTCGTCGACGCGCGATCTGCTCAACGCATTCGTGGGAGAGAAGCGGCGCTTCGACATTCCCGTCACCGTGACGCTTGTTCCCGGCAGCGGAGTGAAGATGATCGGCTTCGTCACGCGCGAATCACTCGACATCTTCGGCATTCCGGGATACGTCGCGGTCTACGTCCCGCAGGCTTACGCCTTTGCCGGACACCTGTTGCTCGTCCCCGCGCTCCAGGTCGAGCCGCTGGCGGGCGAGAGCGCGGACCTCATGGCGTTCGTGGTGTCCGGCGGCGTCGCCGATGGCGCGCGGCGCGATTCGCGTCCGGTCAGGGCCGAACCAGGCTAGGCCGCCGGCAGCGGCGCAACCGCGCCTCCGAGCTCGCGCGACATGACCTCCAGATCGAAGCCCTCTTTCCGAATGCGCAGGTCGTAGTAGAGCAGCGTCGAAACGACGGCGAGCAGCGGATAGATCGGGATGATCAGAATCGCGCTCAGAATTCCCGTGAGCGTGTTGGATAACAGCATCGCGCCGATCAGGTTGGCAATCACCGCGATCACCAGGTAGAGCAACCACGCGAGGCCGAGCGAAAGGAAAATGTGCCACGCGCTGTCCTTCGAGAGCTGCCACGTGCGAGAGAGGGCGGAGATCGGCCCCAAGTTCTCGAGCAACACTGCGTTCGCCACCGCGAACGTGCGCAAGGCAACGTAAATCGTCCACCACAGCACGAACGGCACGAGCAGGACGAAAACGAGAGTGAGTCCCGCACTCGACTTTCCGAGCGCCATCGTCGGAATGACAATGGCCGCGATCATCCCCAGCGCGACGAAGATCATGAAGATCAAGGCGTATCGCAGCAGAACCGCGCCGATCACGGAGAAGAGCCTGTTTGCTCCGGTCGTGAGTGCGCGCGCCAGATCGACTTTCCCCTCCAGGTAGCCTTCGGAGGCGGCGACGATGAGCACCGCGTCCGCGATCGCGATGCAAAATGCGCTCAAGGCAATCGCGCCGAACGCCGCGCCGCGATTCGAAATCAACGTGGTTGGGTCGCTCAGTTTGTCCCGCATGATGATGCGCAGGAACACGCCCGGCGCCATCGCGATGGCGCTCACCGTGAGCAGCTGCGGGTAGAAGCGCCGCAACAGCTGAAAGCTGGCGTCGACCAGCTCGGTGGCGCGGCGCGAACGGATCTCGAAGGCAGCCAGAAAGCCTCAATGGGAGAGAGAAAGATCGTCTCCGCGTCCGCCGGAGCCCGTCCACATTGGGTGCGGCGCGGGGCGGACGCAAGACGTCCGCTCCCGCTGCCCCCGGCGGCTAGGCCAACGCCGCGTCCAGATCGATCTTCACGTTCCCCTTCAGCGCCTTCGACACGGGGCATCCGTCTTTTGTCGCCTGCGCGATCTTCACGAAAGCGTCGTTCGAGATCCCCGGGACGGTCGCCCGCACGACGAGCTTCATCGTCGTGATCGCGAACCCATCCGGCACCTTGTCGATGGTGCATGCGGCCTTCGTCTCGATCTTCGTCGGCGGCGATCCCGCCTGCTCGAGTCCCACGCTCAACGCCATGCTGAAGCAGGCAGCCTCGGCCGCCGCCAGCAGCTCCTCGGGATTCGTCCCCGGCTCCTCGCCAAAGCGCGTCCCGAACGAGTAGGTGCCACCGATTTTCCCGCTCGCGCCGGAAAAGCTTCCCTTTCCCTTTTGCAGGCCGCCTTCCCAGACGGCCGATGCATTGCGTGTCGGCATACTTCACTCCCTTGTGAATGATCGCGCGCGCTCCCCACCGCGCGCATGGAAGGCTAGCCGCGAAATCGCGCCGGTCCAACGGCCGCTCCCCGCCCCCACGAAGCAGCGTTAG
>DATHJR010000286.1:0-15959 GCA_035286525.1 Gemmatimonadaceae bacterium
AAGTCAGAGCCGCCGCCCGGATCGCCCATCGCGGGCTCGACGCTGTCGGGGATCGACTCGGATTTGCGCCACACGGCGTACACGGAACCGCCGCCGCTCGGATCGGAGACCTCGCGCGCAACGTCGCGCAGGGTCGGACGAAGCGACGGTGATCCGCCGGCGCCGAAGCGTGGTCCGTCGGCCGCGCCATCCTGGTTGAAGTACGCCACCGCGCCGCGCTCGAGCCGAAGCGAGTCATCTTCGACGTATTCGGTGGAGCCGAGCAGCCCCCACTCTTCCGCGTCCCAGGTTGCGAAGAGCAGCGTGCGCTTGGGGCGCCATCCCTTCTTCACCTCGGCGGCCACCGCGCGCGCCGCCTCGAGAATGCTCACGACGCCGCTCACGTTATCGCCGGCCCCGGGCCCCCACGCATCGCGATGGCCGCCGATGATCACCATCTCGTCGGGAAACTCGCTGCCGCGCACGACGCCGAAGGTATCGTAGATGTGCTTGATCGCATTGGTCGCGCTGTCGCTACGCACGAGCACGCGCGCGGCGACCGGACCTGGACCAACGTGATACCGGAAGGGGAGCCCGCCCTGCCACGTCTGGGGGATCTTCGCCCCGCGGATGTTCTTGAGGAGTGCAGATGCGTTCCTGTACGACACGGGCATCACCGGGATGTGCGGCACCTGCATCTCGCTCAGCGGAATGCGCTTCACACCGGGATGACTCGGGTAGCCGGGGGTGCTCGGATCTCCGTTGTCGTTCATCACGCTGCCGCGCTGCACACCGGTCTCGGTGCGCATCGGTCCTTCGGGGTAGACATCGCCGCGCACGTAGCCGTCGTCGGCGGGATCGCTATAGATGATGAGTGCGACCGCGCCGCGCTTCTCCGCCTCGCGTGCCTTGATGCCGCGGTACGAATGCCCGTAGCGCGCGATCGCGATCTTTCCCTTCACCGACACGCCGATGGAATCGAGCTGCTTGTAGTCCTCGATCAGTCCGTAGTTCACGTAGACCAACGGCGCGCTCACATCGCCGGTGCCGCTGTAGCCGTTGGCGATGATCTTCTCGAACGCGGGCCCGCTCGTCGAGTCACCCGCAACCGGACCCTCGGCCAGATTGAGAGAGAGTGTGTCGGGCGCGACCCGCCAGAGCTTGATCTCGGTGGTGTGCGGCATCCACACGTCGTACGATCGTACCTCCGTCTGCAGCCCCCACGACTTCATCGCGTTGATGACGTAGTCGCGCGTATGCTCCTGCGCCGGCGTGCCCGCGATATGAGACTCCTTCGAGAGCTCGTGTGAGTGCCGGCGCGCGCTCGCGCTGTCCGGGCGCGCGGTGACGTTCGTCTCGAGGTCGCGCTCGGCGCGCGCCGCGGCGGGCGAGTAGCCGGGAGTGGCGGGAGTCTGCGCGCCGAGCGAGGCGGCGAGGAGCAGGAGAGACGCGCACAGCGTACGATGCATCATCGCGACCTTGGTTCGGGATTCGTTGAGCCTGCGTGAGCGGCACCGGAGCGCCGCCGGTCAAACTGCATCGCGGCGCGCTCCGGCGCCGCGTGAATTGCGCTTTCGGTGTAGATGCTGCGCGGGTTCCAGAGCACCCACCCCTCGACTCCGTTCGCGTAGCCGGCCTCGATCTGCGCGCGTACTTCCGTGGCCGTGTAGTGAGGCGGCCCGAGCGTGAAGTCCTGATACCAGGGTCGCAGCGCCGCCGCACCCGGCACGCTTGCGGACCGGCGATGCGCATCCTTCAGGCCGTGCGCGATCGTTTCGTAGGGGTGCGCGTTCGGATTCCCGATTCCGTACGAGCCGGGATTGTAGTGCGACGGATACATCATTGGAAGCACCACGTCCACGGTGTTCACGAACTGCTCCCACTTCTGCCCGATCCCCATGTCGGTGGTGTCGGTGGCCGTGAGGCCGAACACATCCGCCGTCACCGGAACCCCGAGCGGCTTGAGTCGTGCGCGCGTGGCGAGCAGCTGCTCGCGGATCACCTGCGCGCGCACACGGCCGCGCGCGAGCGGAAAGGTCGCCTCTGATATGAGCCGCTTGTCATCAGGGAATCGAACGTAATCGAACTGTATTTCGCTGAAGCCCAGGTCGACGGCTTCGCACGCGAGGTCAGCGGCGTAGCGCCAGGGGCCGTCCTGGTGAGGGTCGAGCCACGGGTGCCCTTTCTTGTCCCGCCACGGCGTGGCGGGATCCGCCTTTCGCCGAATTGCCCACTCGAGCTTCGTGCTCGCGAGCAGCGGATCCTTCGCGACGACGATGCGAGCGATGGGATAGATGTGATGCGCGCGCATCGAGTCGAGCATCGCGCCGAGTCGCGCGTGCGTCATCGGGCGGTTGGTGTCCGCGCCGATCGCCTGCGCGAGCGGCACGCGCGACCGATAGAGGACGAAGCCGCGATCGTCCTTTACGTCGATGACGAGCGCGTTGACTTCCGAGCGGCTCGCGAGGCCGATCAACTCCCAGCCGCGATCGCCGAGCGCGGCCCAGCGATTCACGTAGACGCCGCGCACGACCTTCGGCTGCGGAACGAGTGGCGGACGGAGATCGGGGAGTGACTCGGGTGCGGTGACGCGCGCCGGCGCGGGGCAGAAGGGTGGCTGGGGGGCTGGTGCGACGGAAGGCGGAGGCGTGGGCTTGGGAGCTTGTGCGGAGCTCGCGGATGCGCCGGCGATCGTGACAATCGTGAAGGCGAGGGTGCGGGCGCTGAAGAGCATGCCACAATTTATGTCGGCACATCGTTCACCGCTCCGGGTTGCGGAATGTTCGTTCGAGTGGTTCGCTGGCGAATCGTGTCACGCCATATATGTTCCGACTGCCGATCGATGAAGCTCATCCGGCGCCACATCGTGCAGGAGACACTATGCCTCGTTCAGTTGTCGTCATCTCGTTCGCCGTGTTCGCACTGGTCTCGGATCTTTCGGCGCAGCGACTTGCTGCGCCACTCGCGGAGAAGATCGCGCGAGTCGACACCCTGCACGGGGACGTGCGGGTGGACAACTATTTCTGGCTCCGCGACAAAGCCAATCCAAAGGTCATCGCCTATCTGGACAGCGAGAACGCCTACACGGCTGCGGGAATGCGCCACACCGAGGCGTTGCAGGGCAAGCTCTATGGCGAGATGCTGGGCCGAGTGAAGGAGACGGACCTCACGGTGCCGTTCCGCAACAAAGGCTACTGGTACTACTCGCGCACCGAGCGGGGCAAGAGCTACCCGATCCTCTGTCGCAAGCGAGGCTCGCTCGATGCGAAAGAGGAGATCTACCTGGACGAAAACGCGCGCGCCGCGGGGAAGAAGTTCTTTTCGATCGGGGGCCTCGAGGTCAGTCCAGACAGCAAGACAATCGCATTCCTGGAGGATACGACCGCGTTGCGCGTGTACACGCTCTACGTGAAGGATTTGCAGACCGGAAAGCTTCTCGCCGACACCCTCAGCACAATCGTTCCCGGACTCGCGTGGGCGGATGACAATCGCACGCTCTTCTACTCGACCGCCGATTCAGCGCGACGGACCAACGCCATCTGGCGACATGTGCTGGGCAATCCACGATCCGGAGACGTGAAGGTATTTCAGGATGACGATGTTCTCAACAACGTGAACGTTGGGCGCACGAAGAGCGGAAAGTTCATCCTGATCGCGGACGATGGATTCACGAGCTCCGAGTGGCGCGCCATTCCGACGGCGGCGCCGAAGTCGGCACCGCGCGTGCTCGCCCCTCGGCGCGCGAACGTGGAGTACACGGTGGACCACATCGACGGCGCGTTTCTCATGACTACGAACGAGGGCGCGCGCAATTTCAAGATCATGCGCATTCCGGAGAACGATTTCTCCCCCGCGAAGTGGACCGTCTGGCAGCCGCACGACGACTCGGTTTTCGTGGAGGGAGTCGAGCCCTTCAAGCATTTTGTCGTCGTATCAGAGCGATCCGAGGGGCTACCTCGCCTGCACGTCACGGATCTCACCACGAAGGCATCCTACTTCATCACCTTTCCGGAACCGTCGTACGGAGTATCTCCCACGCAAAATGCCGACTTCGATTCTCCGGTGCTGCGTTTCCAATACTCCTCGCTGGTCACGCCCGCATCGACGTACGACTACAACATGGCGACGCGCATCCGTGCGTTGATGAAGCGGCTGGAAGTGCCGGGGTATGAGGCATCGCAGTACGAGATCAAGCGACTGATGGTGCCGGTGCGCGACGGCGTGCACGTTCCCGTGTCGATGCTCGTGCGAAAGGGATGGACGCAGGACGGCAGTCATCCCTTGCTCCTGTACGCATACGGCTCGTACGGCCTCACCACCGAGGCGACGTTTAATTCGCCCGTGCTCAGCCTCGTCGATCGCGGATTCGCGTTCGCCATCGCCCACATCCGTGGCGGCCAGGAAATGGGACGCCAGTGGTACGACGATGGCAAGATGCTGAACAAGAAGAACACATTCAACGACTACGTCGATGTAGCCGAGTATCTCGAGCAGCAGAAATTCACGAGCGCGGACAAGATGGTCGCGAACGGCGGGAGTGCCGGCGGTCTGCTGATGGGAGCGGTTTCCAACATGCGCCCGGACCTTTTCCGCGCGATCGTCGCCGACGTGCCCTTCGTGGACGTGATCAACACGATGATGGATGCATCGCTTCCGCTGACCTCGCAGGAATGGCAGCAGTGGGGCGATCCTCACATCAAGGCGCAGTACGACTACATGAAGACGTATTCCCCGTACGACAATGTCGAGCACAAGGCGTATCCGTGGATGCTCGTCACATCATCGCTCAATGATTCGCAAGTGTCCTACTGGGAGCCGACGAAGTGGGTCGCCAAGCTCAGGGCCATGAAGACGGACGACAACCCGCTCTACTTCAAGATCAACATGGCGGGAGGTCACGGAGGCAGCTCCGGTCGCTACGACCGGCTGCACGAAATTGCGTTTCGAGACGCGTTCATGCTCGACGCGGTCGGTATATCCCAGCAATCGCCGATCGTGCAATGATCTCTATTTCGAATCTGCGAGCCCTCGCGCTCGCACTGGGTACGTGCGCGGCGTTCGTCGCGCTGCCCCTCGCCGCGCAACGCGCGAACCGCCCCGACTGGACCGCGCGCTTCCAGGCGATCGTGGCCGAAAAGGGGCAGAAACCGGACAGTATCCGCCTGCACGAGCTGTTCGCGCTCGACTGGGACTACCAGAACATCGAGTATCCCGAATCGGCGACGTATTCCGGCTACAAGGGACAGAACGATCGGTGGACAGATGTCTCGCTCGCCGCCATCGCGCAGCGAAAGAAGGAACTTCAGAATCCGATGTCGGTCATCTCCTCCATCGACCGCGCGTCACTCTCGGCATCCGACCAGCTCAACTACGATCTCTTCCGTCGCGGCGCCGAGGATGCGATCGCGGGCACGCGCTTCCCCAGCGAGGAGCTCGCGATCGATGCGCGCAGCGGCCCGCAGCTCCTCTCGCAGACGCTCGAGCTGAATCCGAACGCGACGGTGAAGGACTACGAGGACATCGTCTCACGCATCGACAAGCTCGGCGCCGTCGTCGACCAAGCGATCGTGTTGCTGCAGAAGGGACTCGAGGCGAAGGTCACGGCGCCTCGCATCACGCTCCGCGATGTTCCCGATCAGGTGAAGGGGCTGCTCACCGCCGATCCGATGCAAAGCCCCGTGCTCGTGACACTCACACGCTTTCCCACGGGCATTCCCGCCGCGGAGCAGAAGCGCCTCATCGCTGCCGCGGAGAAGTCGTACACGGAAAAGGCGAAGCCCGCCTACGAGCGGCTCTACACCTTTCTCACGAAGAGCTACATCCCTGGCGCGCGCGAGACCGTCGGCATGAGCGCGCTCCCCGACGGCGCGGCGTGGTACGCATACAACGTCCGGATCCAGACCACCACCAATCGCACGCCCGCGCAGATTCACGAGACGGGACTCGCCGAGGTGAAGCGCATCCGCGGACAGATGGACAGCGTGATGAAGTCGATCGGCTACAAGGGCACGTTCGCGGAGTTTACGAACTTTCTGCGCACCGATCCGAAGTTCTTCTTCACCGACAGCGCCGATCTCGTGCGCGCATACCGCGACATCGTGAAGCGCATCGATCCGGAGCTGATCCACCAGTTCGGCCATCTGCCCCGATTGCCGTACGGTGTAACGACGATCCCGTCGTACAGCGCCAAGTCGGCGACCACGGCGTACTACCAGCCGGGATCGTACGACGCCGGGCGCCCAGGCTACTACTACGTGAACACGTACGCGCTGAACACGCGCCCCAAGTGGGAGATGGAGGCGCTCTCGTCGCACGAGGCGGTGCCGGGACATCACCTACAGATCGCGATCGCGCAGGAGCTCACGGGCGTGCCGGACTTCCGGCGCTTCGGCGGCTACACCGCGTTCGTCGAGGGTTGGGCGCTGTACTCCGAGAGCCTCGGTCCGAGCATCGGCCTGTACAAGGATCCGTACTCGAAGTTCGGCCAGCTCACGTACGAGATGTGGCGCGCGATCCGGCTCGTCATCGACACCGGCATCCACGCGCAGGGCATGTCGCGACAGGAGGCGATCGACTACTTCGCCGCCAACTCGGCGAAGACGCAGAACGACATCGTCGTCGAGGTCGACCGCTACATCACCACGCCGGGTCAGGCGCTCGCGTACAAGACCGGTGAGCTCAAGATCAAGGAGCTGCGCGCGTACGCCGAGCAGCAGCTCGGCGACAGATTCGACATCCGCGAGTTCCACGACGAGATACTGGGCCAGGGCGCGCTGCCGCTGGATATTCTCGACGCGCGGATCAGGGCGTGGGTGAGCGGGAAGAAGACTAAGGCGTGAGCCGAACTCAGTTGCTCGAGCTCGATGGAAGGATCGTGATCCGCTGTGTGGCCGAACGTGAAACGCCATTCAAGGACGCGGTCACAGTGAGCACGACATCTCCAGCCTTGTTGCCGACGACGAATTCACCGTCTCCGTAGTCCCACGGTTGGCTGGGGGGCATGAGCACGATAGAGGCAACCGTCGGGTCGCTCAGTACTTTGCTCACGCTCTCGACCGCAATTGCAGCACCGAATTGATCGAGCGTCTGCACGCCGATACCGAGCGGCGTTCCCACATGAGTGCTGGTGCTATTCCCGTCCGTCGTGATTACGACCGTCGTGAGAACCAGGACCGTATGTGAACCAGTGACCGGAGCAGCAGCCTCACTGCAACCCAACAGACACACGCTCGCGGTCAGCACCACCGCCGATCGAAACGACACAGCGAGACGATTCGGGCTGCCGAAGGGAAGAAGCCAGTTTGTCATCGAATGCCTCGATCTCGCGTGATCGCGAGCATGACGAGACGCCGCGGGAGAGTACGAGGACTCTCCTCCGCCCGGTACTGTCAAATAGTGTGTGAATTCTTTGGGCCAGCGTCAAGGCAGGGATATGCGAGCTCGCCGTGGACCGTTCGTCAGAAACCCAACAACGCCGCCCAGAGCTGCGGATACATCGCCATGCTCTGCGCGCGGTACTGCGGGCGATAGCCGAAGAGCACGACGCGCCCCTTCCCTTCCTTCACATCCACGAGCGCGGCGCGCCCGCGCAGCTTCTCGCCGCCGAGCAGCCATCCGGACAGCAGCGCGGAGCCGGTGGAGGGGTAGACCGCCGCCGCCGTCGCGCGCGTGCTGTCCGTGATCTCGAACGCCGGGCCGCTCTCGAACCACGCGGCCGGATGCGCGAGCATCAGCTTGTTGAGCGGATGCGACTGGTCGATGTTGAGCGCGAAGAGTGATCCCGGCGCGTAGAAGTCGCGGTCGCTCACGCCCTCGAGCACGTTCTTCACCGGCAGCTTCAGGTACTCGATCGCCCAGCGGCTGGCATCGTTGAAGGTGACGAGCGTTCCGCCGGCGTTCACGAAGTCGTGCAATGCGGCGTCGCCCGCCGTGCCGAGGCCACCCTTGAGCGAATCCGGATAGCCGGCCTCGCGCGCGCCCTGCTGCAATCCGCGGGGAGATTCGTCGGGCAAAATGATGGCGTCGAAGCGCGAGGCAAGATTCCCCGCGTGCACCTCGCGGTCGCCGATCACCGTGAAGGGAATGCGATACTGGTCGAAGACGAAGCGCGTCCATCCCTCGTCCATCGACGGATTCCAGCTTCGATAGATCGCGATGCGGCGCTTCGTCTTGTCGCTGAGCCCGGGCACGTCGAGTTTGGGCGGCGGAATCTGGCCGATCGGCTCCGTCATCGTCACCGGAAAAGAATCGACGGCAACCGCGCCCACTCCCATGAGCAGCGGCAGCGTTTGCGCGGTCACATCGTACGGAGCCTTTGGCGGGCCGCCCGGATATTCGTGCAAATCCGGATAGTGCTGGTTCTCGAGCAGCGCCTTCGCGAATCCGCCGTACGGCTGGTCGGTGAGCACCACGTACGTGCCCGCCGAGAATCGCACGCGATTCGCCACGAGGGGCGCGGTGGCGCGCCGGATCTCCACCTGCCCGCGCTGCAGAATGCGCAGCATCGTACGCAGCGACGATTGATCCGGCTGCTGCATCGGAATCAGAAACGCGGCCGGCCACGCCTCGCGCTGCGCGGCGCGCTTGCCCTGCACCGCGCGCTCGCTCACGCGCGAGAAGTTCTCGAGCCAGGTCGCGCGCATCGGTGCGGTCGCGGACAGCAGCGCCCACGAGGCGCTCACCTGATAGTCGACGATGTTGCCGATCGTCCACGTGCCGCCCTGCCACGGGACGAGAAAATTCCACGATGACACCTTCGAGTCGTAGCCGCGGCCGGGCTTGAGCGAGTCGAACGGAGTCGCCAGCGGCGTCGCGAGGCTCGCGCTCGCGGTCTCCGTGAGGATGCGCGCGCCACCATGGTAATGCTGGTACGCACGACTGGGCGTCCATGCATCGTACGTCGAGTTGTTCGAGATTCCGGTCTTGCCTTGCGCCATCAATCGCCACGTCATCTCGAGGCCGAGCGCGTTCACCCCAGAAATGAGAATCGGATCGACGTTCGGCTCGATCGGATCCATGTACGGCGGAATGAACAGTCGCGCCTCGTCGGTGCCCTGCTGATGGATGTCGTTGACGATCTGCGGATGCCAGAGATTGTGCAGCGAGTCAATGGTCATCTGCGTCTCGACCTGCGTGAACGCGTACCAGTCGCGGTTGTTGTCGTGACCGGTATAGTGGTGGTAGAGCACCGGCGGATCGGTACCCTCGGCGGGTGTGCCAAGCGTGCTGCGATACCAGTCGCCGACGATGTCGACGCCGTCGGGATTGAGCGACGGCACCATGATCACGATCGTCTGCGCGCGTATCGCACGCGACTCGGCATCCTCTCCGCTCACGAGCCTATGCGCGAGCACCAGCGGCGTGAGGATGCCGCCCACCTCATCGGAGTGGATGCTCGACGTGATCAGCACGATCAGCTTCCCGTTCGCGATCAGCGAGTCCCGCTCGCCCGGCCGGCGCACGCGCGGATCCGCGAGGCGCCGCTGGATCTCGCGATAGCGCGGTAGATTCGCGATCGTCGCCGAGTCGGAGATAATCACCGCGATGAACGGGCGGCCAAGCGTGGTCTTGCCCAGCGTGTGCAGCTGAATGCGCGGGCTCGCCTTCGAGAGTGCCGTGAAGTACGCGACCACCTGCGACCACGCGGGAAGCTTGCGGTCGGTGCCGGGGGCGAAGCCGATCACCGACGCCGGCGTGGGGATGCTCGATGCGCTCTGCGCGCCGAGCAGCGATGGAATTCCGAGCGAGACCGCGAGCGCAATACGGCGCAGCGATCGCGCTGCGCGATCAGACGTCGATCTTGCGGAGCTCGTCGGCCGCCTCGAGCACGTGGCCGATCTCACGAGAGAGTGCGCGTGCCTCGACGGTCGCGCTGTTGACGTCGCCGATGGCCGACTGCACACCGGAGGAGCGAAGCTTGAGAAGGTCATACTTCAAATTTTGCAGCGCGAGACCGGCGCTGTCGAGCTGTCCGGTCAACCTGGCCCGTCGAGAACCGAGCTCCGTCATCGAGATGAGCTGTCGCTTGAGCAGCGACAGCCGGCGCTCGCGGTCTGACGCGTCGGCCGGCTCGCGCTCGACCTGCGCGATGCGCGCCTCGAGCTCCTTTACGAGCGCGGGCGAGCAGTCGGCATCGAGGTGGTGCAGCGTCTGCGCGACCGAGGCGACGCGCTCGACGAGCGCCGTCACCGTGGGCACGACGTCGGGAAGCAGGTCGCGATCCGCCTTGGCGAGCGAGTTCACCGTCGCGAGCACCGCCGCGCGATCCGCCACCGCCCGGCGCACGTTCGCGCCGTAGGCGCCCGCGAGCACCTCGCGCGGTGCCAGCTTCGCGGCCTCGTCCTCCGCAACCGCCGGTGGGAGCGCGCGCACCTCACCTCGATTTCCGGCCGAGCCGAGCGAGGCGAGATCGGGCGCGCTCGGCCGCGACAGGATCTGCCCCAGCGTCACGCCCTCGGACCAGAGGCTCCCCCAGTCCTTGATGAGCCCCACGGTCATGAAGATCGCGGGAAACAGAAACCACGGAAATCGCGGGTTCGTAAGCAGGTTGATGCCGCCGAGCATCCCGATCACGGAGATGGTGGTCACCACGTGCCTGCGAAAGTGCACGATGCGCTCACCGATGGTCTTCAGCGGTCGGCCATCGATGCCGAACTTCATCTGGTCGCGATAGTTGCGCCGCCACTCCTTCCACTCGCGGCGCGACATCGGATGCGCGGGCATTCCATCGGCGCCGATCGGAAAGGCCGCGGCCTGATGCGCCCACGGAGCGACGATGTCGCGCAGGGGTACCGGGGCGCGAGGCAGCGCGGGCGGTGCGTACTGCAGCGGAGCGTACGGATAGGACGCCGGCGGCGCGCTCGACGGTGCAGGCGCCGGCGGTGCGCTCTGCGCGGCAGATCCTGGTGCATGCCAGCCGGGCGAGGCGAAGGCAGACGCCATCTCCGCCGCGCTCGGAAATCTGTCCTCCGGCTTCTTCGCGAGCGCGTGCTCGACGATCGCCGCGAGGTCCGCCGGTGCATCCGGGCGCAGCTCGCGCACGGGGCGCAGGCGCTCGGTGAGATGCTTCATCATCATCGACGGCGTGTTCGACGCCTTGAACGGCAGCTCGCCGGTGAGCATCAGATAGCCGACGACGCCGAGCGAGTAGATGTCGCTGCGGCCATCGGCCTCCTTCTCGCCGAGTGCCTGCTCGGGCGACATGTAGGCCGGCGTGCCGATCACGACGCCCGTGACGGTCAGCTTCGCGTCGCCCTCGGCTGCACGCGCGATCCCGAAGTCGGTGACCATCGCGCGTCCGCTCTCGCGGTCGATCAGGATGTTCTCGGGCTTGATGTCGCGATGCACGACCCCTCGCGCGTGCGCATAGGCGAGCGCACCCGCGACCTCGCGCAGCAGGCGGCGCACTTCGTCGTTGTTCATGCGCGGCGCGCGCGCGAGCCGTGCGGCCAGCGTCTCGCCGTCGACGAGCGCCATCACGAGGTAGACGATCCCGTTCTTCTCGTCCACCGAGTAGATCGGAACGATGTTCTGGTAGTTCAGCCTCGCGGATGTCTCGGCTTCGCGGAGAAAGCGCCGCTTCACTTCCTCGCGAAAGGCGAGCTCCGGCGGCAGCACCTTGAGCGCGACCGGGCGCTTGAGCCGGCGGTCGATCGCGCGGTAGACGAGCGCCATGCCGCCGCGGCCCAGCTCGCCCTGCACATCGTAGAGATCACCGACCGCTACGACGACGCGGTCGTGCATCACGTCGGTCATGGTGCGCCGCGGACGCCACTCGAGCCGCGCGCCGACTCCGCGCCGTAGATCGCCGCGTCAACCTCGTCCGCGAGCGAGCGCGCTCGCTCGGTGAGCTGCGTGATGTGGTTCCCCGCGCTCGCCACTGCGCCGGCACGCAGCCGCACAATGTCGAGCCGCATGTTCTGCAGCGCCAGCACACAGCTGTCGAGCTTCGCGCGCGCCTCGTCGTGGCGCCGAGTCACATCCGCCACTCCGCGGCGCTGCCGCTTGAGCAGCGCGAGGCGGCGCACGCGATCCTCGCTGCCGCGCTCGAGTGGATTCGCCAGCGCCTCGAGCTCGGAGATCTGCGACTCGATCTGCGCGAGGGCATCGGGCGCGGTGGACTTCTCATCCGCCGCGGCGGCCTGTGCCAGGAGCTGGATGCGCTGAAAGAGCGCCTCCGTCGCGGGAATCACCCCATCGACGAGCGACTGATCGTTCGGCGGCAGGGAGCTCACCATGCGCAGAATCTCGCCGCGATCCTGCTCGGCGCGCTGTACGGTACCGCGATACGGCCCCATGTCGCCGCGATTCGTATCGATGGCGCCCGGACGCTGTTGCGACACCGGGCCCGAAAGCGGCATTGGCGGAAGCGACTTGCGCGGCGGACGCGGCATCGCCCGGCGCTCCTTGTCGAAGAGCCCGCGCGCCTCCTCGATCGTCTCACCGGCGAGATCGACGAGGCGGCGATCGCGCGGCTGACGGAATACGTCGCGCCAGTCGTAGCCGGCGTTCCACAGCTTTGAATACTTGAACGCCATCACCATCGACCAGAACACGGTGACCACGTAGAAATCAGCGTGGCCGAAAATCGATCCGATGACGATGACGGCGTTGACGAACGCGAACGTTCCGAAGCTGCCTCGGAACTTTCGCACCTCGGGCGCCATCCAGCGCGCGATCTCCTCGCTCGTCGCCGGAGAGTAGTGCGAGATCCCAGTGCGCGACGCTGGCAGCGGCGACGAGGGCGCAGTGTCGAAGTGACGTGGCTCCCAGTTTTGCGACGACGTGCGGTGCGGTGGCGGCGAATCCGTTACTGCCGGAATCACGGTTACGTCGCCCGACAGCGCACGCGAGAGCGCCGCGGCACTCGGCACGCGATTCTCCGGCTCCTTCTCGAGCAGCGACATCACGGTAGCCGCGAGATCCGCCGGGCAGTCCGAGCGAAGCTGGCCCACCGGCGTCGGGCGCTCGGTGATCTGCTTCATCAGCATGGAGGCGGTTGTCGACGCCTGGAACGGGAGCCGCCCCGAGAGCATCTGGTAGGCGACGACGCCGAGCGCGTACAGATCGGTGCGGCCGTCGATCTCGCGATCGCCCGCGGCCTGTTCCGGCGACATGAACGCCGGCGTGCCGATGGCGACACCGGTGGCGGTGAGCCGCGAATCCGAGCCCTCCTGGATGGCGCGCGCGATTCCGAAGTCCGTCACCAACGCGCGGCCGCTCTCCTTGTCCAGGAGAATGTTGTCCGGCTTGATGTCGCGGTGGATCACGCCGCGCGCGTGCGCGTAGGCGAGTGCGTCCGCGACCTCGCGCATCACGCGTCGCGTCTCGTCCGCCGATATCTGCCCGTCCTCGTACATCTTCTTCGCAAGCGTCGGCCCTTCGACGAGCGCCATGACGAAGTACACGAGCCCATCGCGCTCATCGACGCTGTAGATCGGCACGATGTTCGGATGGCTGAGCTGCGCGGCGGTCTCCGCCTCGCGCAGGAATCGCGTCTTGATCTCGCTGCGGAACGCCAGCTCTGGCGGCAGCAGCTTGATCGCGACCAGCCGCTTCAGCCGGCGATCCTTGGCACGATACACGATGCCCATGCCACCGCGCCCAAGCTCGTTATCGAGCTCATAATTGGCAGCGAGTGCACGCTCGGCTACTGCACGGATCTCCGCATCCGCAGGCACGGCGGTGGGATCAGGCACTCGAGAACCCCTGGGGGGAACAAGAAGCCCTCGGGGACACGGCCCTCCGGGAGGAATAGAGTCTGCTTAGTGTACCATTCGCAGCGCGATCTGAAAAGACAATCAGCCGCGCTGGCAGGGGCACTACGTCAAAGCGACGGGTAGAAGTTGCAACTTCTGCCTCGATGGCCTGTTTGCTGCGGGATTGCTGCCGGCGGAACGACTTCCAGCAGCATGATCTTTGTCAAATGATCGGAGGCCCCGAACCGGGCCTCAGATGATGTCTTACATCAAGGTCGACACAATGGCGCAACGTCAAACACTGCCAGTACTTCCGCTTCGCGGAACGGTCATCTTCCCGGGGCTTACCGCACCCATCGCGGCTGGGCGTCCAGGAACGCTTCGCGCGATCGAGGCGGCGCTCAAGGGCGACCGGCTCGTTTTCGCCGTCGCACAGCGCGACAATGCGGATGAGCCCACTCACGACAATCTGTACTCCATGGGAGTGATCGCGCGCATCGGACAGGTGCAGCGCGGACTCGGTGGCGTTCAGCTGCTGCTTCAAGGCGAACAGCGTGCTACCGCACTCCAATATTCCACGATCGACAACTACCTCGCCGCGGTCACGGTGCAGGTGGAAGACATGAATGCGCTCGACGAGCACGACAGCGCCTTCGAGGCTCTCCACAAGGAGATTCGCGAGCGCGCCGCCGAACTCGGCGAGAAGCGCGGCCTCCCAGAGGAGGTTGTACACCAGGTTCTCGATTCCGTCACCGAGCCCGGCAAGTTCGCCGACCTCGTCGCTGGCTACATCGAGCTCTCGGTCGCCGAAAAGCAGGGATTGCTCGAGACGCTGAGCGTCGAGGAGCGGCTGCGTCGCGTGCTCGTGCACGTACAGCGCCAGATCGGACTGCTCGAGGCGCAGGAGGAGATCAAGTCGCAGGTGCAGGAGGAGCTCGGAACGCGCCAGCGCGAGATGTATCTGCGCGAGCAGATGAAGGCGATCCAGAAGGAGCTCGGCGACGACGACCAGAGCCGCGAGATCGAGGAGCTTCGCGAGAAGCTGACGAAGCTCGAGCTGCCGAAGTCCGCGCGCCAGGAAGTCGAGCGCGAACTCGGTCGACTGGAGCGCTCGGGACGCGAGTCGATGGAAGCGCAAGTCATTCGCACCTATCTCGAATGGGTAGCGGAGCTGCCGTGGAACACGCGCTCCGACGACAATCTCGATCTGCGTCACGCGAGCCAGGTGCTCGATGAGGATCACTACGGGCTGCCGGATGTGAAGGACCGGGTGCTCGAGTTTCTCGCCGTGCGGCAGCTGCGCGCGCAGGAGCTGGCGGAAGAGGTGGAGAAGACAGGTGAGTTTCCTTCCGCGAAGCTGAAGACCGCGAAGGAGGATGTCGTACCCACGCTCACGACCGCCGACGGCGAAGACCACCCGATCACCGATGCGAAGGAAGTGAAAGCACGGGCGATGGCGAAGGGGCCGATCCTGCTCTTCGTCGGACCTCCGGGCGTCGGCAAGACGTCGATCGCGAAGTCGATCGCTCGCTCGCTCGGACGCGAGTACATCCGCGCGTCCCTCGGCGGCGCTCGCGATGAGGCGGACATCCGCGGACATCGGCGCACCTACGTCGGTGCGATGCCGGGTCGTGTCATCAACGGGTTGAAGCAGGCGGGCACCAAGAATCCGGTTTTCCTGCTCGACGAAGTGGACAAGCTCGGAGTTTCGTATCAGGGCGATCCGTCGAGCGCGCTGCTCGAGGTGCTCGACCCTGCGCAGAATGACAGCTTCACCGACCACTATCTCAACGTGCCGTTCGACTTGAGCGAGGTGCTCTTCATCGCGACGGCGAACTTCATTCAGAACATTCCGGCTCCGTTGCTGGATCGAATGGAGGTCGTGGAGTTCTCTGGATACACGGAGCGCGAAAAGACAGAGATCGCGAAGACGTATCTCGTGCCGCGGCAGCTGGAGGAGGCGGGGCTCAAGGAGAAGGGCGTCACCTTCACCGATGAGGCTGTGAGCGCGATCGTCACGCGATACACGCGCGAGAGTGGTGTGCGACAGCTCGAGCGGCAGGTTGGCGCGGTCGCGCGGAAGGTCGCGCGCAAGATCGCGGCGAACGAGATCGAGTCGCTCACCATCACGCCCGCCGACGTGCGGGAGCTGCTGGGACGTCCGAAAGTGCACCCGGAGCATGCCGCCGAGGATAACGAGGTGGGTGTGGCGACGGGGATGTACTACACGCCTGCGGGCGGCGACATCATGTTCGTGGAGGCGGCGATCCGCCGGCTGTACGC
>DATHJR010000287.1:0-2214 GCA_035286525.1 Gemmatimonadaceae bacterium
TCGACATCGACGCCGAGCCGCGCACCCGCGAGCGTGCCGAGGAGCGCGACGTCGCCTGTGTGCGAGACGTTGAAGTCGAGGACTGCATCCTGCGCGAGCCGCGGTCGGCCGCGTTCGCCGTGAATGATTGGCACTTCCACCGGCGGCACGCCGAGCGAACGGCCGAGCACGAGCCGCAGGCCTGCGCGACCGATCACGTAGCGGTCGCGAAGAGACTCGACTCCGTAGCGCGCGGCGCGCGTGCGTTCGCTGTCGCACAGCACGCTGTAGCAATGGCGCAACTGCAACGCGGATGCGCGAAGCTCGCACCACCACAGCTTCACGCCGGGTGCTGCGCACGCGAGCGGCGCGACGCGCGGGGTTTCCCGCGCACACACATTGCCCGACAACCGGTTCTCGTCTAAGCTCAAGTCAATACGTTTGCTGCGACTGCGCCCGCTTCCACGCGGGCGCAGCTACATGTTGCGCGCGAGCTGCGCGGCCCGGACCCGAATGCGACACGTCCTCAAACTTCTCACGCGGCTGCCGCTGGCGCTGCTGTATGCGCTCGGCCATTTCGCCTATTTTGTCGCGTTTCACCTGTTGCGATGGCACCGCACTCTCGCGGCGCGCAATCTCGCCAATGCGTTTCCCGAAAAATCGGACGAGGAGCGCGCGCGGCTGCTGCGTCAGTCGTATGTCAATCTCGGTCAGACGCTCGCGGAAACCTTCTGGGGTTTCGGCGCGAGCGCCGCCGAGCTGACGAAGCGCGTGGCGATCGAGAATCCCGAGCTCATCGAGCGCCTGGTTGCCGAGCGTCGCCCGGTCGTGGTGCTGACCGCACACGTATGCAATTGGGAGTGGCTGCTGCCGGGGACGGCGGCGCAATTCGGCATCCCGATCGACGCGGTGTACAAGCCGTTGCGAGTCTCGAGCCTCGACGCGTTCATCCGCGACACGCGCAGTCGTTTCGGCGGCAAGCCGATCCCGATCGCGTCGTTCCTGTTCGAACTGATGCGCCGCGCCGGCGAGGCGCGCGCCTACGCCATGGTGGCCGACCAGACGCCGCCCCGGAACATGGACAAGTACTGGACGACGTTTCTGAATCAGGATACCGCGTTCTTTACCGGCGCCGACAAGATTGCGAGGTTCCTGGATGCCCCGGTGCTCTATATCGCGATGCGGCGCGTGAGCAAGGGTCACTATAGCGTCAGGGCCCACGTGCTGGTCGAGCCGCCGTACGAGCTCGACGACGATTTGCAGGTCGTCGAACGCTACGCGCGCCGACTGGAGACGGAGATTCGGGACAATCCCGCCGACTGGCTGTGGGTGCACAACAAGTGGAAATATCCGAAGCCCGCCACCGCCACGGAAGCGCCGAAGCGCAGGGCCGCGAGCGTTGCGGCATGAGACGCAAGGATCGGCGTGCGGCCGGATTTTCGCGATCTCGCATTGCCTTTTGCCGGCCGGAGTCGTACAATGATCTTCCTCCGCAACACATATCTCCCACCGTAGTCGCACGACAAGGGAGACGGCCGCTTGAAATAGTATCGAGCGAACCCATGTTGGGGAGTCGCTCTTTAACAATTAGCAATCGATAGGTGTGGGTGCTGAGGCGGGGTCCTCCGGCGTGCTGTGGCGTCTGGTTTTCGAACCGGGCGCTGCGGGATGGCGGGGGAGTTCCCAAGCTTGAGTGCTCACACGACGCTAGTGCGGTTGGCGGGCGGCGCATGCGAATGCGCGGCGCGTCGACCGTGCGCCGTCCGCTCTCGTCAAGGGGGCGGAGGGCAGAGTCAAGTGAGTTGGACTTTGCAATTGAGATCGAACTGAAGAGTTTGATCCTGGCTCAGATTGAACGCTGGCGGCATGCTTTACACATGCAAGTCGAACGGGGTGGCGGGGCAACCCGCCATTCAGTGGCGAACGGGTGAGTAATGCATCGGAACGTGTCCCGTAGTGGGGGATAACGCCGCGAAAGCGGCGCTAATACCGCATACGCTCTACGGAGGAAAGCAGGGGATCGCAAGACCTTGTGCTAGGGGAGCGGCCGATGTCCGATTAGGTAGTTGGTGGGGTAACGGCCTACCAAGCCTGCGATCGGTAGCTGGTCTGAGAGGATGATCAGCCACACTGGGACTGAGACACGGCCCAGACTCCTACGGGAGGCAGCAGTGGGGAATTTTGGACAATGGGGGCAACCCTGATCCAGCCATGCCGCGTGCGGGAAGAAGGCCT
>DATHJR010000288.1:0-2493 GCA_035286525.1 Gemmatimonadaceae bacterium
AAGGCGGTGGCGGCGGCGTCGCAGCACACGATGTCGGAGGCGCTGCTGCTCCTGCTCACGAAGCTCGCGAAACATTCGGAAAAGGGATCGGCGGGCCGGCGCGAGAAGGCCGATACGGCGCTGCGCGAGAACATGCGCCAGCTCATCAACGACTGGGATGGGGCCGCCGCGCTTCCGGAAGAGAGCTACTGGCAAACGCTCGAGCAGCTCATCGCGGAGCCGGATACGCACGCACCCGCGAGCTCGGGCCAGTACGACCCCAACGCCGAGTACATCGTGCAGATGTCGCTGGAGTTCGAGCTGTTCAGCGCCACCACGAAGCACGCGGTGTCGGAGATGGTGAAGGCGGGGCGCATCGCGCCGCTGCTGTCGATGGTGGATCAAACGCCGGAGTCGAACACCGTCGTGTGGACGCTGCGCCGGCATCTCGACAACACGGGCACGATTCGGCGCCTGCTTCGCGACCGGCCGATCGACTTCGAGGTGTTGTACCGGCTGGTGGCGCGCGTCGGCTATCCGGCGGCGGGGGCGCTGCTGGATGCGCTCGAGGTCGAGGATGAGCGCACGGCGCGGTGGCGGCTCTTCGAGATGCTCGCGCAGCTGGGCCCCGAGGTTGGCAACGCGGTGATGGCTCGCTTGCCGGGATCGCCGTGGTACGTGCAGCGAAATCTGCTGTTGCTGATGGCGCGCCTCGAGACGTGGCCCAAGAGCTTCACCCCGCTTCCCTACGCGAAGCACCCGGACCCGCGCGTGCGACGCGAGGCCTACGCGCTGCTGCTGCGCGATCCCGCGACGCGCGGCGAATCGATCGCGATGGCGGTGGCCGACGTCGATGAGCGGATCGTGCGCGCGGCGCTCAATGCGGCGCTCGAGGGCGGCTGTCCGCGCGAGGCGATTTCGGTGCTCACGGGGCGGTTGCGCGAGCGCTCGCTCGACGGGATGCTGGCGGTGCTCGCGATTCGCGTGCTCACGCCGATCCGGCTGCCCGAGGTGCTCGACGTGCTGGTGAACTCGGCGCTCGCCCGCAAGCGGAGCTGGTTCATCTGGCGCAAGCTCGCGAGCAAGAGTCAGCCGATGCTCGCGGCGCTCACCGCGCTGTCGGCGACGTGGTCGGGCGAGCCGGCCGCGATGCGGGTGCTCGCGATGGCCGAGCGCGATACCGATCCGGCGATACAGAACGCGCTGCGCGGAAGGGTCCAGTGAGCGGCGGAATCGTCGAGCCGGTGAAGTTCCTGTCGTCGCTCGCGCAGAGCCTGTCGACGATGATGCTGTATCCGCGCGAGCATCCGACGTGGGCGCGCGCGGTGGACGCGTCGTTCCAGCATCTCATCGAGCTGCAAACGGAAAATCCGAGTCCGCAGTTCTCGTTCATCGGCACGGATGTGATCTACGGACAGGCGCCGATGCACGACATGAAGGACTGGCCGTGGGCGGAAAAGCTGGCGGGCGTGGGCGTGCAGCGGCTGGAGTTCGAGGGCGCGGTGCATCGCGAGGAATACGAGGAGTTCCTCGCGGAAGTGTTGACGCGAATCGTGCAGAGCGGCGCGGGGGGCTCCATCGCGAATCGGTCGTCGTACACGTCGCGACTGTTCAGCATCAAGTTCGGTGCGGTGGCGGTGAGGGAGGACGAGGAGGGGGATGAGGGGAAGGGACAGGGCGTGGGAATGGGTTACGGCGAGAGTGAGAGGGTCGAGGGAGCGGTGGGGGGCGGGGGCGGCGGTGGCGGCCGCGGGCGAGGAAGGCGGCGAGGGAGTCGCGCCGACAACACACCTCCGGACGGCCCCGGAATTCCCTTCGGGCTCGATGAGGAAACCAGCGCGGTCACGTGGATGTACGAGCACGTGTCGGGCTCGGACTCCGTGCCGCTGGTCGAGGCGGACGCGGTCGTGCGCTCGCTCACCGTTGCCATGAAGGGATCGAGCGCGATGATCATCCCGCTGCTTCGACTCAAGGCGTCGGATCCCTACAACGCGATTCATTCCATCAACGTCGCGGTGCTCACGATGGCGCTCGCCGAGTTTCTCGGCCTCGGGAACCGCGACGTGCACGAGTTCGGAATGGCCGCGCTGCTGCACGATCTTGGCATGGCGCGCGTCCCGCGCGAGCTGCTGCTCAAGCCGATCGAGCTCACGGAGGAGGAGCGCACGGTGATCGAGCGGCATACGACCGAGGGCGCGCGGATCATTCTTTCGAGCGACCGGCGGCAGGAGCTCTCGGCGTGCGTCGCGTACGAGCACCACCTGCGCCCCGATGGCACCGGCTATCCGCACCGGCTCTTTCGGCGCCCGACGCACTACGCGAGCAAGCTGGTACGCGTGTGCAGCGTCTACAACGCGCTGCGCATCGAGCGCGCGCATCGGCAGCCGTATCCGCCGGGGCGCGCGCTGGTGTTCATCGATGAGCGCGCGGGGCGCGAGTTCGAGGCGGACATCGCCACGTCATTCACCTCGATGATGCGCCGCCTCGAGCCGCACATCACCGAGGTCGATCGCG
>DATHJR010000289.1:0-2190 GCA_035286525.1 Gemmatimonadaceae bacterium
GTTGGCAAGTTGCCCGCACGATCCATGGACAGACCGAGCCTTCCCTCGGGAAGCGAGTGCCGGGTAATGCCCTTCCAGGTATCTCGAACGGCGGCCCGAAGCGCCGGATCGGCGATGGTGGCGATCACGAACACGATGATCATGGCGCCGAGAACACCCGCAATACGATGCCGGCGCTGAAGAAGAAGCCGAGCGCGCGTCGTGGGCAGTCCATGCGAGAGTTCGGGGCCTCGGCCAGCAAGCGCGTCTGAGAACTCCGTCGAGGTGGCGAAACGGTTCTCGGCATTCGCGCTCAGGGCCCGTCGCAGCGCGGCATTGACGTGAAGCGGCACGCCCTTTCGAAGCGGTGCGTCGGCCTGCACCTCGATTGGCGCCAGCGTCTGGATTCCCTCGAGCAGCTCGCTCTCAACCCGTCGCGCGCCCACGATCAATTCGTACGCGATCACGGCGAGCGCAAACTGGTCGGCGCGTCCGTCGACCTTCTGAGAGCGCCGCTGCTCGGGCGCTGCATAGGCGCCCGCGCGCGAGGCACGGGAGCCGTGGATGCCCTTGGCGTTGAGCAGAGTATCCGTTACGCCCAGGTCGGTTATGTACGGGCGCGAGGAGGTGTCGAACAGAATGTTCTCGGGCGTGAGCCCGCGGTGCGGGAGGCCGCGATCCTGCAGCTGATCGAGGGTGGCCGCGAGAGAGTGTATGAGCTTTTCTACCTCGCCGAGGGGAAGCGGTCCGCGAGCGTGAAGCAGCGTGGCGAGGTTTCCGCCGCGCAGCATCGGCATCACCAGGACGGTTCCCGTCTCGTACTGTTCGATCGCGAGCGGAGCAACCACGCCGCTGAGTCCCAGCGTGCCGCCGGCACGTACCGCGGTCTCGAGACGACGAAGGAGATCGGGATTCGACGAGGAATTGACGTCGAGCAGCTTGAGAGCTACTTCGCCTCGCGGCTCGAGGCGGATGGCGCGATAGACGGAGCTGAACTGCCCGCGTCCCAGCAGATCCTCGATTCGGTAGCGTGAGCCGATAATGCTCTCGAGGCGTACGCGATCGGCGTCAGTGCGGGCGCTCGCCGCGTCGAAGTCGACGCGCGTTTTCGAGCCGGCGGTCTTATCCACCACTTGCCGCGTGGGCGGGGCGGAGCCTCGGTCCAAGCGCGCCGACGCGCTGCCTGTACGATGCGTACTCTGGAAACTCCTCGCGCAGAACACGCTCCTCGTAGCCCATTCGAAGGCGGAGCACCACCACCCACACTAATAGCACCGCGGCGAAGGGGAGGGTCGCGTGCAACATCCAGATGCCGGCGTACTCGAGAAGTTGCGTGGCGTAGATCGGGTGCCTCGCGATGCGGTATGGTCCATCGGTGGCAAGCTCGCGTGCGGCGGGCTCGATGCTGAAGGATCGCCGCATGTACCAAATGGGCCAGAACGACAACACGGCGCCAAAGAGCCACATCGACGCCCCCGCTGTTTGCAGAAACGTGGACTCGGACGATGCGAGGTAGCCGGGCGCCCATCTGGAGGATACCCAGATGAATGCGGGAACGAGAAACGTGGCGACGTACGCTGCCGACCGCGGACCGATTCCCGGCAGCGAGCGGCGCGCACGATTGCGAAGAAGGAACGTTGCTGCGACCGCAACCTCGTACAACATGGGCGGCAGCAGCAGAAGACCCGAGTTCCCCGACGTGAACGGAATGGCGAGGGCGAACGCGCAGAAGAACGCGCTGCCGATCCAATCGGCGGCGGTGCGCGAGCTTCGTTCACGCATCGGTGCAGCCACGGCGCTCGAGACGTCCACGCTTCGCGATCGCTCTACTGCACGAGGGCGATGGAGCCCGTCGTGGGACCTGGGGTGGCACTGAACGATCCCGACGTTGCCATCGTCGAGAAATACCCGGAGATTTGGTCCACCCCACTTTTGCCGCTTCCCGGCGTAAACAGGTTTATTCCGAACACGCCTACATACTTTACCCGGACGGTGAGGTTGGCCCCGGAGAGACCGTTGTTCTGATCCCAAATGGCGAGCTTGACCTTTACTCCAGGGCACGAGAATGGGGAATTTGGATTTACGTTTACGCCGCAGAGATCCTGCAACGCCTTATCGGTCTGTCCACTTCCTGCACCAGGGTCGCCGTGGAGGATAGTACCCGGACCGATCTCCAGGTTCGGGCACGGTCCCTCGATCGCATCCTTGTAC
>DATHJR010000290.1:0-5127 GCA_035286525.1 Gemmatimonadaceae bacterium
ATCGAGGAAACCACCCGCCGCGCCGTATGCCTCGAGTGGAACCCAAATGTCTGTTCCCGTGGGATACTCCAACCCGAGCGGCATGACGCCGACGATCCTGTAGCTGCGATTCGTGTAGATCATCGACATCGATTTCCCGACAATTGTCGGATCACTCCCGAAGTCTCTCATCCACGCGCGATGGCTCAGAACGACGACCGGTGCTGCACCTTCGACATCATCCTCCGGTCTCAACGCACGTCCGATTGCAGCCGGAGAGCCAAGGACATTGAAGAAGTTCCCCGACACCATTCCAAGTTGAATTGGGAGGACTCGGTCGCCAGAGCGAATTGGAGCGGGTACCGCCCCGCGGAATGCGAAGAATGCCGCACCGTCGAGCGAGCGGAACTGCCGCTGCAACGCGCGCACCCCATCGAGCGTCAGTGGAATCTTCGAGTTCTTTCCGTCCTGTGACTCGCCCCAGAGCAGTATCAGGTGGTTCTGATCCGCTACTGGAAGGCGGCGAAGAAGAACCGCATTCGCAACGGTGAATACTGCCGTTGACAGTCCGATACCGAGAGCCAACGTCAGCGTCGCGGTAACGGTGAAACCCGGGGATCGGCGAAGTTGTCGCAAAGCGCCGAAGAGATCCTGTTTGACTCTTTCAATCCAGCGAGAGCGTTGCGACTCGTAAAAGCGCTCTTGCGTCGTCGTGAGATTCCCAAAAGACCTGTGCGCGGTTGCGCTCGCGTCTGACTCGGAGATTCCCTCCTGAGCAAGAGCATCTGCTTCCAGCTCGAGGTGCGCTCGAATCTCTTCGGCGAAGTCGGCATCGGCGCGTTTCCGCCACAGCGCCATCCTACAGTTCCCCAGCCAGCTCGGGCCCGAGAACGAGCGCTACGGCCTTCACCAGCTTTCTCCACTGACTCTCTTCGTGAGCAAGCTGCCGTCGACCCGTCGCGGTGAGCTCGTAAAAGCGAGCCTTTCGATTGTTCGTCGAAATGCCCCACTTCGCGCGAATCCAGCCCCTTGTCTCGAGGCGCTGAAGTGCGGGGTAGAGAGATCCGTGATCGATCAGGAGTGTGTCGCGGGATGTGCGTTGAATCGCACGGGCGACACCTTGGCCATGCTCCGCGCCAGGCAGCAAGGTGCGCAAAATCAGGAGATCCAGAGTCCCCTGCAGCAGCGCGATTCGTTCGGAACTGGAGTCTTGGGTCGACATTCTACCTATATAACACGCGCTCAGGTAGAACGACAACCCAAGTGGCGACCGCTGGACGGGGCCAAACGACGGCCGGGATGCACAACGCCCGCACCGGCCTAAGCCAATGCGGGCGTTCTAGTTGCCCCTCCTGGGATCGAACCAGGACTCTCCTGCTCCAGAGGCAGGCGTGTTGCCAGTTACACCAAGGGGCACTACGAAATTCTCCCGCCGCCGCAGCAAATCGCCGCCGGCGGGAGTCGCGAATTTTATTCCCCCCAGCACCCCCGGACAAGCCCACACTTTGCAAGCATAATCCAGGCTTGGTGATATACCGAGCCCCGCAGTGACACGGCACCACCGCGAACCGTCCTCATCCATAGCAGCTCGTCGCAGTATGCGGTCGTTTCGTCGCCAATCACTCACGCCATGCGCCTCTCCGCGCTCGCACGCATTCGGGCCCTCGCAACGACGCTCGCCGCCGTCGGCCTCCTCGCGAGCGCAGGCTGCTCCACCGATAACAAAATCGCGCCAACATCCCCCAGCACCGGCGCTCTCGCCATAACGGTCAGCGGACTTCCATCCGGTGCCTCGGCCTCCGTCGTCGTCACTGGACCCGGCAGCTACTCGCAGGTACTCGCGCACTCGACCACAATCTCGGATCTCGCGCCGGGCACGTACCAGCTCACGGCTTCCCCCGTGGCGTCGCACGACACGAGCTACGCGCCCACGCCCACCGCCGCCACGCTCGCTGTCGCAGCGGACGCGGCGCCGGCCGCCGCCACCGTCGTGTACGCGCGAAGCTCCGCTGGCACCACCACGCTCGATCTCTCCATCGGCGCCATGTACATCACCCAGAGCACGCAGACGCTCGCGGGCACGGTGCCACTCGTCCAGAATCGCGACGGATATCTTCGCGTGTTCGTCGTCGCGAATCAGTCGAACAATGTGACGCCGCAGGTGCGCGTTCGATTCTACGTCAATGGAGCGTTGCAGGGCTCGCCCACGATCATCGCGGCGCCATCGCACGCGGTTCCGACATCGATCGCCGAGGGAACGCTTGCAAGCTCGTGGAACATGTCGGTGCCCGGATCGATGATCAAACCGGGGCTCGCGATTCTCGCCGATGTCGATCCCGCGCAGGCAATCCCCGAGGCGCGCCGCGACAACAACAGCTTCCCCGCGTCCGGAACGCCGCTCGCACTCACGGTGAAGAACCTGCCGACGTTCTACCTTCGCTTCGTGCCCGTGAGGCAGAGCGTCAACAATCTCACGGGTGTCGTCTCGAGCGCCAACAAGGATGCGCTCCTCACGCAGACCGTGAAGATCCATCCGATCTCGAGCTACAGCGCGGACGTGCACGCCACGTACACCACGAACGCGCTCGCGCTCACCGGCAGCAACGCCAACGGCGCCTGGACAGCGGTCCTTGGCGAGATCCTCGCGCTGCGCACCGCGGAGGGGAGTCAGCGCAACTACTTCGGAATCGTGAAGACGTCGTACCAGAGCGGCATCGAGGGGATCTCGTACATCGGCGCCGGCGCGAGCGTGGGCTACGACGGATCGAGTGCCGTGGACGTCGTCGCGCACGAGCTCGGACACTCGTGGGGCCGCTCACATTCGCCCTGCGGAGTCAACGGCGGTACGGATCCGAGCTTCCCCTATCCGTCCGGCAACATCGGCGTCTACGGCTTCGATGTCGCGACGAAGACACTCTATCCGCCCGCCATGGCCGACGTGATGAGCTACTGCCATCCGCAGTGGATCAGCGACTACACGTACAAGGGCGTCTACAACTTCCGCGCTGGGCATCCCACCGCGGCCGACGTCGTGAGCGCGGACCTTCAGCCGTGCATCATCGTCTGGGGACACATCGCAAATGGCGTAGTCGAGCTCGAGCCGTCGTTCGAGGTGCTGACGCATCCGTCGCTCCCCGCGCGAGGCGGCGCGTATGCGCTTCGCGCGCTCGACGCCACCGGGGCGCAGCTCTTCGCGCTCTCCTTCGATGGCGACTCCGTTGCGGATGCGCCGAGCGCCGCGCGCAGCTTCGCGTACGCGATTCCCCTCGCGCGCGCGACGAGGCCGATCGCGTCGATGGTGCTCGCGGGACCGCACGGATCCGCGCGTCGCGAGTCTGCCAGCGCCACTTCGACCGCGACTGCCGGCGACCGAGCGCTCGGCGACGCGACCCCCGCCACCGCGCGTCGCGTCGGCAGCGGCGCCGCGATTGCCTGGAACGCTCAACGCTATCCGTTGGTAGTCGTGCGCGACGCGAAGACGGGCGAGGTGCTGTCGTTGGCACGCGGCGGCGCGACGACGGTCGAGACGGCGGCGAGCGATCTCGAGCTCACGCTCTCGGATGGCGTGAGGAGCACAGTGTTGCGCTCACACGTCGGCCCATAGGAGCGGCGACGCAGCAGCTGTGTCGTAATCGGGCATAGAAACACGAACGCCCAGCGAGTGAAGCTCGCCGGGCGCTTGCCTTGTCTGCGCTATGCCACGCGCGCCGTCATTGGAACTCTGCGTCCTACCGAACAGCGGCGGGCAATTTGCCGATCGCGGCAGTTGCGACACCTGGTCATTGGAACTATCCGTCCTACCGAACCAGGGCGCAAACTACTCGCGAAATTCATGGAGCCTGAAGCTGGCTCACTCTATGGAGCTGAGGGGGCTCGAACCCCTGACCTCTGCAATGCGAATGCAGCGCTCTCCCAGCTGAGCTACAGCCCCTCGGTGAAGAACGCCTCAGGGGAACCCGGCCCCGTCCGCTCTATCACGAGAGCCCCGATCGCTCGGGGCTCCCCTCACGTGATAAAAACTAATACGCGAGGGCGAAGCAGGCAAGCACGCTGCAGTTACGTCAGTAAGACGCATCATCGGTCAGATGGTCACATGGCTGCCGACATTGCCATGCGCTCAGCACCGCGATACGATCCTGCGATGTTCTCCGACCTTCATTTGCAAGATGTGTACGCGGCCGCGGATCGCATCCGCGGTGTCGCGCGGCGCACCGCCCTCCGTCACTCGCCGGCGCTCACGGACCAGACCGGCACCGACGTCTACCTGAAGCTCGAGTGCGAGCAGATCACCGGCTCCTTCAAGCTTCGCGGTGCGTACAACGCGCTGGCGTCCCTTCCGGCGGACGTGCGCGCGCGCGGAGTCGTCGCTGCATCAGCGGGGAACCACGGGCTCGGCATCGCGTACGCCGCGCGCGCGCTCGGAATTCCCGCGACGCTCTTCCTCCCATCCACCGCGCCCGCCGTGAAGCGCGACGGCATCGCCGCCCTCGGCGCCAAGATCGACGCGACCTCGCCGGACTACGATCACGCGCAGGAACGCGCGCGCGCCTACGCGGAGCAGAACGGGCTTCCGTTCGTGAGCGCCACGAGCGACCTCCAGGTCGTCGCCGGACAAGGCACCGCCGCGCTGGAGATTCTCGAGGAGCTGCGCTCCGTTCGCACGGTACTGGTTCCCGTGGGAGGTGCCGGACTGCTCGGTGGATTCGGGAGCTTCCTGCGCGCCGTTGCGCCCGGCGTGCGCATCGTGGGCGCGCAGGGCACCCGCAGCGCCGCCATGGCGCGCTCGCTCGAGGCCGGGAGAGTCATGCCGGTGCCGCACGAGCTCACGCTCGCCGACGGATTGGCAGGCGACATCGACGAGTTCGCGTTCGACATCGGCAAGCACGCCCTCGACGTGCTCGCGATCGTGACCGAGGATGAGATCGAGAAGGCCATCGCCTGGCTCTACGCCGAGGAGGGTCTCGTGGTGGAGGGATCGGGCGCGGTGGGCGTCGCGGCGCTGCTGCAGAAAAAGGTCTACAGGCCCGCCGGTCCCGTGGTCGTCGTGCTCAGCGGCGCGAACATCGACCCCAGCCGGCACGCGGAGATCATGGCCGCGCACGCGGCTCAGGGCATGCGCATCGGAACGTCCGCCACGAGTGTCTCGCT
>DATHJR010000291.1:0-2548 GCA_035286525.1 Gemmatimonadaceae bacterium
GATCGGCAAACGCCTGCAGGTGCAGGGCAAGTGGCGGCAGGTCGTTGGGGTCGCGAAGAACATCAAGTTCGAATCGCTGCTCGACGCCCCCAAGGCGCTCTTCTACGTCCCCTTACGCCAGAATTTCTCGACGCAGGTAGCCGTCTTTATTCGGACATCGAAGTCGCCCGAGGCGCTCGGTGCGAGCCTCGTGCGAGAGATTCACGCCCTCGACCCCCGCCTCGCGCCCTACGAGGTGATCACGATGCGCGACCAGGTCGCTCGGGCGACTTCGGCGCAACGAGTCGCCGTCACGCTACTCGGTCTGTTCGGCGCGCTCGCCGTGCTCCTCGCCAGCGTCGGCCTGTATGGCATGATGGCGTATGCCGTGTCGCAGCGCAGGCGCGAGCTCGGCCTGCGCACGGCCCTGGGAGCAGCTCCGTTCGCGCTGTTGCGCCTCGTTCTGTCCGATGGGCTCGCACTGACCGCGGTCGGCATACTTCTCGGCGGGGCCGTGGCCGTCGCATCGACGCGGCTGCTGGCCTACATGCTGTACAAGGTGAGCCCGCGCGATCCCGCCGCTTTCGTCGCGGCGCTCCTCGTCATGATTCTGGCGACTCTTGCCGCCTGTCTGATGCCGGCCTGGCGCGCATCCCGCACCGACCCGGTCAAAGCCCTGCGCTGACCCGGGAGGGCTGTTGCGCACCCCCTGCAGAGCTTTCATCTTGCGACGTACCCGCCTCGGAGCCCAACAATGTTCACGTTTGTCAGTCTGCGGCGAGCGTTCGCCGCCGCCGCCGCGTTGGCACTTGTCCCCGCCGTTACGCGGGCGCAGGAGCCGTCTCCAGCCAATATTCCCAACGTCGGACAGCAGGCGCCCGATTTCAGCGGGCCCGCCTCGACGCGCTACGGCCTGCTCAAGAAGCCGCTGCATCTCTCCGACCTTCGTGGCAAGACGGTGGTGCTCGCCTTCTTCCCGAGATCCCGCACCAAGGGATGCACCGTGCAGATGGAGTCGTACCGCGACCGCTACGCCACGCTCTTCGCCGGCGGAAAGGGGATCGTCGTCGTGTCGATCAGCACGGACGCGGACACCATGCAGCAGTCCTGGGCTCGTGACGCGAACTTCCCAATGGTGTTCGTCAGCGACTCGGCCGGCGCGATCGGCAAGGCGTATGGCGTCATCGACGAGAAGGAGCACTACGACACGCGCGTCGCGTTCGTGCTCGCGCCGGACGGCAAGATCGCCTATCGCGCGCTGCCGTTCAAAGAGCTGACGGAGGGCGCGTACGCCGAACTCGGCACCGCGGTGGCGAGCACGTCGCACGCGGGTACCGGAAGCCATTGAGGGGTCGAGCCGCCCGACTGCATTCGCGCACGACATCGAGGCGCGGGTCGTCCGGCTCAGCCAAGTCGGACCGGACGGCCGCGCACGGCCTGCTGCAGGCGGCTGAGCGCGATCTGCAGCAGGTGGTTCTCGACATTCACGACGGGCCTGTTCAGGACATCTTCAGCGCGCTGTCGCAGGTGCACCTGCTCCGCATTCGTCCGGAACTGCAGGCGGGCGAGGCATCGATCGGCCTCCGTCGCGTCGCCGCGGCCCTGGAGCGCGCGCTGGGCGAGATCCGCAGCTTCATCGGCGCATTCCGGCCGCCGGAGTTCGAGCTTCGTCCGGTGGGCGCGATCATCGAAGGGTTGATCGTGCAGCACGAGTCGATCACGGGCAACAGCGTGGATCTCGAGCTCGGAGAGAATCTTCCCGACGTCTCGGTGTCGCTCAAGATCGCGATCTATCGGATTCTGCAGGAGGCGCTCGCGAACGCAACGCGGCACGCGGAGGCGTCCCAACACTCGGTTCGTCTCACCGTCGAAGAGAACGAGCTCGTATTGGAAGTGCGCGACGATGGCCACGGCTTCGATGTGGCCGGGATACTCGAGAGCGAGAGCGATGTGGGCGTGAGAGGCGGCCACTTCGGATTGCGCGGTATGCGCGACCGCGTGGAGATCATGAACGGAACGCTGGAGATCGATTCGGGTGCAGACGGCACGAGCGTCGAAGTCCGCTTTCCCATCCAATGACCGAGGTGCCCGCGGTGATGACGCCATGATTCGTGTGATGCTGGTCGACGACCACCCTCTGGTGCTCGAGGGCCTTCGCGCGATGATGGACGCCGAGCGCGACATCCAGGTGGTCGCGACGACCACCGAGGGCGAGCGCGTGCCCGAGCTCGTGCGGCTGCACCGCCCCGACGTGGTCGTGCTCGATCTCGAGCTCGGCACCACCAATGGCTATGAGGTGCTCAAGAAGCTGCGCGCCGAGCAGATCCAGATTCGCGTGCTCGTGCTCACCGCGTATGGCGACGGCGAGTCGATGCGCGCAGCGCTCGAGCATCAGGCAGACGGCATCGCGCTCAAGACCGATGCGCCCGCGCGCACGGTGGACGCGCTGCGCGCCGTGCATTCGGGTGTGCTGGTGTTTCCGCAGGCGGCCCGGCGCTGGATGCGAAAGTCGAACGAGCGGGCGATCGTGGGTCCGGGCTCGTTGAGCGACCGCGAGCGCGAGGTGTGG
>DATHJR010000292.1:0-2243 GCA_035286525.1 Gemmatimonadaceae bacterium
CGATTCGTCGCTCGGTGCCATCTCGGGTGATGACCAACTACGACTTCGCGGCCATCGGAATCGAGACCTCGCACGAGTGGGTGATGGAGCGCACAGGAATCTGCGAGCGCCACATTGCCGGCCCGACGGAGACGACGTGCAGCATGGGCGCCGCAGCGGCGCGCATCGCCATGCAGCGCGCGGGCGTGCAGCCCGGCGAGATCGACGTCATCATCCTCAGCACCGCGACGCCGGACCGACTGCTTCCAGCAACGTCCGTCGACATTCAGGCGGAGCTCGGGGCCACTCGTGCCGCGGCCTTCGACATCTCCGCGGCGTGCTGCGGATTCCTGTACGGGCTCACCCTGGCAGAGGGGCTGATCCAGAGCGGCGCCGCGGAGACCGTGCTGCTCGTGAGCTCCGAGAAGATGAGCGCCATCACCGACTGGACCGATCGCGCAACGTGCGTGCTGTTCGGCGACGGCGCGGGGGCGGCGGTGCTCCGCCGTTCGCAGAAGGGACGTGGCATCCTCTCCACCTTCATGCGCAGCGATGGGACGCTGGCGGACCTCCTCTATCGCCCCGCCGGCGGTGCGACGACTCCGATGTCGCCGGCGGTGCTGGAGGCGCGGACGCACCTCGTGCACATGGCTGGGCGCGAGGTGTTCAAGCACGCCGTGCGCTCGATGGCCGAGGCGGCGGCACGCGCGCTCGATCTCGCGCGTCTCAACGGCGGAGACATCGACTTGCTGATTCCGCACCAGGCCAATTCGCGAATCATCGAGGCGACCGCGAAGCACGCCGGGATCCCGATGGACAAGGTCTACGTGAACGTCGACCGATACGGCAACACGTCGTCGGCATCGATTCCGATAGCGCTCGACGAAGCCATGCAGAAGGGAATCATCGGCGAAGGTTCGCTCGTGCTGATGGTGGCGTTCGGCGCCGGCTTCACGTGGGCGTCCTCGGTCGTCCGCCTCTAGATAGCCAAGCGCGTGGACATCGTGCTGCTCTTTCCCGGGCAGGGATCGCAGAAACCGGGAATGGGAAAGGAGCTTGCCGCCACCTTCCCGGCCGCGGGGACGATCTTCGCGCAGGCGGACGCCACGCTCGGATTTCCGCTCTCCGAGTTGTGCTTCGAAGGTCCGGAGGATGAGCTGATGGCCACGCGCAATGCGCAGCCCGCGCTGCTCACGCACGGAGCCGCGGTGTGGGCCACCGTGGCCGATCGCGTGCGTCCGCACGTGCGCGCGGCGGCCGGCCACTCGCTCGGCGAGTTCACGGCGTACCACGCCGCCGGTGCGTTCGCGTTCCCCGACGCTCTCAGACTCGTGCGGCGCCGCGGTGAGCTCATGTTCGAGAGCGGCACAAAACGACCCGGCGCCATGGCCGCTGTACTCGGACTGTCGGAAGCGAACGTCGAGACCGCGTGCGAGCGCGCGCGCGAAGCAGGCGACGTGGTGCCCGCGAACTACAACACGCCGGAGCAGCTCGTGATCTCCGGCGAGGTGGCGGCCGTCGAGCGCGCGATGGCGATCTCGAAGGAGCTCGGCGCCAAGCGCGCGATTCGGTTGAACGTGAGCGGCGCGTTTCACTCGCCGCTGATGGAGGAGGCCGCGGCAGGACTCAAGGTTGCGCTGGACGCCGCGCCGATCTCCGCGACGGACTTCCCAGTTTACTCGAACGTGAGCGCCTATCCATCTGCGGGATCAGCAGATGCGAAGAAGCTGCTGCTTCGCCAGCTGACCTCGCCCGTGCGCTGGACGGAGCTCGTGCAGCACATGGCCGCGAGCGTTCCCGACGCACTCTTCGTCGAGATGGGGCCGGGCGCGGTACTCTCGACGCTCGTCAAGCGCATCGTTCCCGGGGCACGCACGATGACGTGCGGCACTCCTGCAGAGGTCGACCAACTGATTGGAGCATTGCCATCGTGAAGATCGATCTGAGCGGACGGGTGGCCCTCGTTACCGGGAGCACGCGCGGCATCGGGCGCGAGATTGCCGCGACGCTCGCGCGCGCCGGCGCGCGCGTGGCGGTATCGGGGCGCAGCGCGGAGACTGCAGCAGAGGTCGCCAATTCGATCGGCGGCGAAGCGCACGGGTTCGCGTGTGACATCGCGGACACTGCCAGCGCCGCCGCGCTCGTCGAGAGCGTCGAGAAGCACTTCGGCTCGTGCGACATTCTCGTCAACAACGCCGGCATCACGCGCGACAATCTCCTCATGCGCCTCAAGGACGATGACTGGGACGCGGTGCTCGATGCGA
>DATHJR010000293.1:0-5519 GCA_035286525.1 Gemmatimonadaceae bacterium
ACTCGCCGCGCTGTGCGCGACGGGCACGAGCACGATCAACAATGTCGGGCAGATCGAGCGCGGTTACGAGCGCATCGACGATCGGCTGCGCGCGCTGGGCGCGCGGATCACGCGCGTGGAGGACCGGCGCGCCTGACGTCCTCCGAAGCCGCCGCACTGTCCGGCGCACTCGCCGCACTCTCGCGCGAAGTCATTCCGGACTTCGAAGGCTTTGGAGTGTCCGCGTTCACGACGACACGCGCAGCAGGGAGCTTCGGTACGCACTCCGAAGAGCCGGTACGGCAGGTGATGGCCCGGTGGGATGATCTGCGTGCGTCGCTGCACGCGGTCGCGCCGCGGTTCGCCACGGCGGCGCAGGTGCACGGCACGCGCGTGGTGGAGCACGATGGTACCTGGGAGGGATGGCTTCGCGTCACCGACGCGGATGGTCACCTCGCGCCGCGTGGCGGAACGGCGATGGCTGTGACGATCGCCGACTGCGTACCGATCTTCATCGCGCACCCTGATGGCGCGGCGGCGATTCTGCACTCCGGATGGCGCGGCACCGCGGCTCGAATCATCGATCGTGGGCTCGCCGCGTTCAGCCGGCAGGGATGCGCGGCGGCCGACCTGCGCATCCACCTCGGCCCCGCGATTTGCGGAGCGTGCTACGAGGTGAGCGCCGATGTCGCGACCGCGCTCACCGGGCGCGCGGCGACCGCGCCGCAGCGCGTCGACCTTCGCGCGCTGATCGCCGAACACGCGCGCGACGCCGGCGTGACGCGGATCACGACGAGCAGGTGGTGCACGAGATGCGACAACGCACGCTTCTTTTCGCATCGCGCCGGAGATGCTGGCCGACAGCTCGCCGTCATCGTCGCGCGCGCAGTGCCCGCGCGGGTTGACTCGCCCTAACTTCTTGTCTAGATTGCATATCGGTTGCCCAGTCGAAGTTGCGGCGGGCCGGATGTGGGGGAGGTTACCCCACATTTTTTATTTTTTGTCATCTGCGAATTGACGTGAACGAAACGCTGGAACTCGTTGTAACACAAGAGCTTGACGGATTGGGATACGATCTGGTGGAATTGCGCACGGCAGGCAGTCGCGCGCGTCCCACCTTGCAGCTTCGTATCGATCGGCGCGATGGCGTCGCCGTCACCGTCAGCGATTGCGCGATCGTTTCGCGGGCAGTCGAAACGAGGCTCGAAGCGGAAAAAAAAGTTGGTCCCGAGTATGTGCTGGAAGTGTCATCGCCTGGGATCGAGCGGCCGCTGCATCGGGTCGCCGACTGGCGGCGGTTCGTGGGACAGCGGGCGAGCGTGCTCAGCCCCGCGCTCCAGGGCCGCGAAGAGGTCGAGATCCTCGGCGTGGAAGGTTCGGCCGGTGCGGAGAGCGTCGTCGTCCGCACCGCACATGGTATTGAACAGCGTATTGCGTTGGCCGATGTAAAGGACGCTCGGCTGGCGTTCACTTGGTAAGCGAAGGGAGTCCGAGATGGTCAGCTCCGTAGACATGTTGAGCGCGATCAAAGAGCTCACGAACACGAAACAGCTCGATCGAAGCGAGCTGCACGGTCTGCTGCAGGACGGCTTTCTCGCCGCCATGGCGAAGCGGTATGGCCCGACCGTGCAGGCCGAAGTCGAGATCGATGAAGGACGGGGAGCGATCAAGATCACGCGCCTGCGCAGCGTCGTGGCCGAGGTGACGGATGCGAGCCGCGAGATCTCCGTGGAAGACGCGCGCGTGTACGACGAGGGATTCGAGGTCGGGGACATGCTCGAGGATCCCGTCGACTTCGCCGACTTCGGACGCACGGCGATTCAGGCCGCGAAGCAGCGCATCATCCAGCGCGTTCGCGAGCGCGAGCGCACCCGCATCCGCGACGAGTTCGCGACACGTGTGGGCGATCTGCTCTCGGGAGAGGTGCAGCAGATCGAGCGCGGCAAGCTCGTGATCATGCTCAACAAGTTCCGCGAGGCGGAAGCGATCATTCCGTATCGCGAGCAGAATCATCGGGAGCACTACCACCAGGGCGAGCCGATTCGCGCGGTGCTCAAGCGCATCGAGGAAACGCCCAAGGGACCGCGGCTCATTCTCAGCCGCGCCGATGGGCTGTTCGTGAAGGCGCTCTTCAAGCTCGAGGTGCCGGAGATCCAGCAGGGTATCGTCGAGATTCGCGCTTCCGCGCGCGAAGTCGGCAGCCGCACGAAGATCGCGGTGTTCTCGCGCGACGATTCGATCGATCCAGTGGGCGCGTGCGTCGGCCTCAAGGGGTCGCGCGTGCAGGCGGTGGTGAACGAGCTGGGTGGAGAGCGCATCGACATCGTGCCGTGGTCCGCGGATCCCGAGCGGTTCGCCAAGCTCGCGCTCGCGCCGGCTCGCGTCGCGCGCGTGTTTAGCGATGGCGTGGCGAAGAGCATTCAGGCGGTGGTCGACGAAGACCAGCTGTCGCTCGCGATTGGTCGCAACGGCCAGAACGTGCGACTCGCGTCCGAGCTCACGGGATGGAAGATCGATCTGTACTCGAGTCGGGAGTGGCTGGAGCGCGGCGGCGAGACGCCGCTGTTCGCGCCGCTCCCCGAAGAGGTCACTGCGGCGGCGGACGTTCGCCTCGCGGACATCGGTGCGCTCGGACCGGCCACCGTGGCCGTGCTCGAGGACGCAGGCTATCGCACGTTGAACGACATCATCGATCTCGACCGGGATGATTTCCTGCGCCTTCCGGGCATCGCGCCGGAAGAGGCGGACCGCATCATGGCCATGATCGATGAGCTCACGGAAGACAGTAGTGGTGAAGGAAGCGACGGCGGCGTCTCGGGCGCGGGAACGCCCGCGTAGTGGTTGGGTCGCCCGCGGCTTCGGCCACAGGCGCGGAGGAAGCCCGGATCCTCGGGCTCGTTGGACTTGGTGTGAGAAGTCGCAGGGTGGTCGTGGGTGTCGAGATGGTCCGTGCGGCCGCAAGGAAGGGAACGCTCGTGCTGGCGATCGTGGCGCCGGATGCATCGCGGCACAGTCGTGACAAGGTGCTGCCGCTGCTGGCCGCCAAGGGCGTGCAGGTGATAGAAGGGCCCTCAGCGGCAGCGCTGGGGGCGGCCGTGGGTCGAGAGTCCACGGCGGCGGTAGGAGTGATTGATCGCGACCTCGCGAGAGGAATTTCCGGGATCGCGGCACGTGGTTGAGTTGAGCAGGCTCCACAGGAGGAGTGTTTGATCAAGCTTCGGGTGAATGAGTTGGCAGGGGAGTTCGGCATTACCAGCGAGGAGCTCATGACGATGCTCCGCTCGATGGATGTGCCGGTACGCAGTCATCTCAGCCAGCTGAGTGACGAACAGATCGCGCGCCTGCGTGCACGGTGGGAGCGCGAGAAGCGCGCGCGCCAGGAAAAGCCGGCCGCCGCTCCGGCGCGTCGTCGTCGCGGAACGGCGGCCGCAGCCGCGCCAGCCGTCAAGGCGCCGGAGCCGGAAGCGGCGCCCGAAGCTGCTGCGGCGCCGAGCCGCCGTCGCCGCAAGGCCGCCGACATCGCTGCGGCTGCCGAAGTCACCGCTGCGCACGAAGCCGAAGTGGCGGCAACCGCCAACATCGAGCCTGCCGTCTCGCGACTCGAAGAGGAGTTGCTCGTCGCGGATCAACCGGACGCACCCTCGCGCCAGCCGATCGAGGAGTCGCGCATCACGGCCTATAGTTCGCCACCAACGCCCGCCCGTCCGCCGGCGCCGCGCGCACCCGACGCGGGGGCGTACAGCCGCTCGGGCGACGCGACCACCGCCGGTCCAACGCAGGCGCCGCGTCCCGCCACTAGCGGCGATTGGCAGCGCCCGCGTCCCGTCGTTCCCGGACCACCGCGTCCGAAGCCCGCTGCGGCCGGCGGCTATCCGCCGCGTCCGATTGCGTCCGCGGCACCAGGCGGCGCAGCGCCATCGTCCGGCTCCGGCCTCGCCCCGCGCCGCGACGACAAGCGCGGCGGCAAGCGGAAAAAGGGCAAGCGCGGATCGGTCGATCAGGAAGCGGTGACGGCGAACATCTCGAAAACGATGACCGCCATGCGCGGCGCCCCCGCGCGTCGCGGCTCGCGTCGCTCCGACGAGCCGTCGTACCGCGAGGAGGTCGAGGCGCAGCGCATCGCCGAGGTCGAGCGCGAGAAGACGATCGTGCGCGTGAACGAATTCATCACGGTGAGCGAGCTGGGCGCGATCCTCAAGGTTCCGCCAACCCAGATCGTGACGTTCACGCTGAAGAATCTCGGCTTGATGGTGACGATCAATCAGCGTCTCGACTTCGACCAGATCGAGCTGATCGCCTCCGAGTTCGGCTTTCAGGCCGTGCGCGAGGCCGATTACGCCGTCGCCGATTCCGCCGACGAAACGGCCGACGAGCGCGAGGATCTCCTCCCGCGCCCGCCCGTCGTCACGATCATGGGGCACGTCGACCACGGGAAGACGTCTCTGCTCGATTACATCCGCAAGGCGAACGTCGTCGCGGGCGAAGCCGGTGGCATCACGCAGCACATCGGCGCCTACCACGTCACGCTCGCGAGCGGCAAGACCATCACGTTCCTCGACACGCCTGGCCACGAGGCCTTCACCGCCATGCGCGCGCGCGGTGCCCAGGTCACGGACATCGTCGTGCTGGTCGTCGCTGCCGACGATCAGGTGATGCCGCAGACGATCGAGGCAATCTCGCACGCCAAGAACGCCGGCGTGCCGATGGTCATCGCGATCAACAAGATCGATCTTCCGTCGGCGAACGTGCCGAAGGTGAAGCAGGAGCTGCTGCAGCACGGCGTCGTGCTGGAGGAGTTCGGCGGAACGACGCTCGACACGCCGATCTCCGCGAAGAAGGGCACCGGCGTTCCCGAGCTCCTCGAACAGATCCTGCTGCAGGCCGAGATTCTCGATCTCCGCGCGAATCCGAATCGGCGTGCCAGCGGTGTCGTCGTCGAGGCTCAGCTCGATCCGGGAAAGGGTCCGGTTGCGACCGTACTCATCGAGAACGGGACGATCCACGTCGGCGAGGACTTCATCTGCGGCATGTTCTCGGGGCGCGTGCGCAATCTGTTCGACGAGCGCGGCAAGCCCGTGAAGAGTGCCGGTCCGGCGATTCCGGTTCAGGTGCTTGGCATGGACGGCGTGCCGATGGCCGGCGATCAGCTGCGCGTGGTCGAAGATGCGACGTCCTCGCGCGAGATCGCGCAGCGGCGCCAGCGACTCGATCGCGAGGCAAAGAGCCGTCGCACGTCGCGCGCGGCAGTGTCGCTCGAGGACTTCATGTCGCAGGCGGCGGCGGGGCTCGTGCAGTCGCTGCGGCTCGTGATCAAGGCGGATCAGGGCGGACCGGCGGAAGCGCTCGCCGATGCGCTCGGTCAGCTCTCGACGAGCGAGGTTCGCGTGGAGGTGATTCACCGCGGGGTAGGTGCGATCACCGAGAGCGACATTCAGCTCGCGAAGGCGTCGGGCGCAATCATCATCGGGTTCCACGTGCGTCCGGACAACAACGCTCGCGCAGCGGCCGAGCGCGATGGCGTCGAGATCAAATTGTACCGG
>DATHJR010000294.1:0-17318 GCA_035286525.1 Gemmatimonadaceae bacterium
CGGAGAAGTACGGACCTTGCTGATGAGCTCGCTTATATCGTTGGCGTCTCCCCGCCCGACCTGTGCGGGCACACTTCCGTGAGTAAGACCGAGTTGCTGCGGGGCGGCGCAGATTTCCTGCGGCGCGTTGCACCCTGACGGACGTCCTGGCAACGTAGGCTAGATCCACCGAGTGCGGTGGGATGACGAACTGAGCGACGGCCGATAGCTTCGGTCGGCGCTCTTAACTTTCGCGGGCGTTGTTGCCACACACCGAATTAGACAGATCGTCAAAACGTCCAAGGGCTTTTAGCTAGCACGCTGTGAGGCGGCTACGAGACACTAATGCAGCAATCCATCGCAACAGAGCAGGAATCCATCCCGACGACCACGAGCGCCCAGCTCCCGCCCACAGAGCTCGGAGGGGCATCGAGAGTACCAACCCCCCCAGTCGCGATCGAGTTGACGGCGGCTCGCTGTTGCATCTGCGAGCAGCGCGATGCGGAGCCCGTCGGCGTGACCGCAGATTTCGAGTATCGTACCTCGGGAGACACCTTCCTTGTGCGGCGTTGCCGTAAGTGCAGTCTGGTCTATCTCGATCCGCGACCGGGCATCGACGAGTACGCGCGAATCTACCCGCCCGAGTACCACGCGTTCAATTTCTCCGCCGAAAAATTCGGTCTGGCCTATTGGATCCGGGTGCGGCTCGAAAGGCATCGCCTCATGCGTTGGTGCCGCGACCTTCGCGACGATGCTCGCATCATCGACGTGGGATGCGGTGACGGCTTCCATCTGCGCCTGCTGCAGAAGTTTGGGCGTCCTGGCTGGAGGCTCGAAGGAATCGAGCCGAATCAGCGTGCGGCGGACGCCGCTCGTGCTTCAGGCCTTACCGTGCATCATGGTTTCATCGAGCAGCTCGACCTCCAAGGCGCCTCGTACGACCTGGCGCTGCTCATCATGACAATCGAGCACCTGGACGATCCGACGACCGTGCTGACTGCGATTCGGCGAATTCTTCGGCCGGGCGGACGGCTGATTGTCGTCACCGACAACACGGCGACCCTCGACTTCCGGCTCTTCAAGGCGCGTCACTGGGGGGGCTACCACGCGCCGAGGCATACGTACTTGTTCGACCCAAAGACGCTTCGCGCGCTCCTCGAGAAGGTCGGACTCGAGGTCGAGTCGGTCGGCTTCATGCTGAGCCCGGTGAATTTGGTCTACTCAATTCACAACTTGTTGGTGGATTTTCGGGCGCCGCGATGGCTGGTGAATCGTTTCACGCTCAGTTCACCGATGGCGCTCGCGATCTTCACTGCGGTCGACATGCTCCGCCGCCTGACCGGCAATGGTGCGTTGCTGCGCGCGACAGCGTTGCAGCCGTCGCAACAGGCGTCACAACAGCCATCGCAACAGGCGTCGCAACAGCCATCGCAGCAGGCGTCGCAACAGCCATCGCAACAGGCGTCGCCGGCACGTTCGGCACGGGCGGCGCCAAGCGCTCGGCGAGCGGCGGCGCGCGAGGGCGCGCCCGTGGCAATCATTGGCGCCGGGATCGCCGGTCTAGTCGCCGCGCGGGAGCTTCAGGCGGAAGGCGTTCCGGTAATCGTGTTCGAGGCAGGGAAGCGAGTCGCTGGTCTGGCCCGGAGCTATCCCGATAGTGAGGGATTCACGAATGACCTCGGCGCACACTTCATCACGAACCGGCTTGCCGCATCCCTTGGCGTCGGCTCCCAATGTCTTGACGTGCGGCATTACGGGGAGAGCGTCTGGCTCCGGGAACGGCCGCACGGGTACCCTCTCGGGCTCGCCACCGTCCCCCGCTTCGTGGCGAGCGCCCTTGCCTCGCGACTGCGCTCCGGCCGTCGAACCGCTCCGGCGTCGGCCGAGGAGTGGTTCAAGGCGGAATATGGAGACCGACTCGCGGAGGAAGTAGCGATTCCGCTCGTCGAGCGCTGGTCGGGGGCGCCAGCCGCGGAGCTTGCACCCTCGGTTGGTGAAAAGCTCGAGGGGGGTGTTCTCCACGTGGTGAAGTTGAAGCTCGCCGCGCGGCTGACAGGGCGCGCCGTCGCCCACGGCTACTGTAATGAGAAGCCGGAGGGAATCAACGTCTGGCATGTGTATCCTGAGCACGGCGTAGGCACCCTCTGCGAGAATCTGGCGGCCGATCTCGGCGATAGCGTGCGGCTGGAATCTCCGGTCGACGGCGTCATGGTGGAGGATGGCCGCGTGGTCGCGGTTCGCGTGGACGGCCATCAGACGGAGGTGTCGGCGGTCATGAGCACCGCTCCCGTGCCCATTCTAGCCCGACTCGTTCAGGGCACCGATACGGTGAAGCATCTCTCGCGCTTCCGCTATCGGCCGATGGTTCTCGTCAACCTGCGTCTCCGGGGCCGCGGGCTGCTGCCTGAGGTCGTGCTCTGGACGCCGGAAGCGCAGTACCCCTTCTTCCGGATTACCGAGGCGCCGATGTCGATGCCGTGGCTCGCGCCCGAAGGAAAGACCCACTTCCAGGTCGATATCGGTTGCGAGGTCGGGGATGCCATCTGGAAGATGGACGATGAGGAGGTCTCGCGACTGTGCCTGGAGCATCTCCGTCCGATCGTTCCGGACATCCAGCAGCGCTATTTGGGAAGCCGTGTGATGCGCACACCAATCGCATATCCGGTATTTCGCAAGGAATACGAAGCCGAGCGCAAAGCACTGGAGCACACGACCGGAGTGGAAGGGCTTTACAGCATTGGCCGAAACGGCGAGTTCGCGCACATCCTGATGGAAGACGTGTACTGGCGCACGCTACGTCGAACGCGAGCGCTCATCGAGTCGCGTCAGGGTGCGCAATAAGAGGAGAGGGATCTCACTCCGGCGTCACGAGCAGGGAACCAATCCATTCTCGCGCGCGCCTACTTTCGCGTATTCGAATAGAGCCCTGAGAAGTCGCCGTCGGTGAGCACGACTCGCGCGCCGAGCGCTCGGGCGCTCTCGATCTCGGCGAGGCTGTTGCACGTCCAGGTAAAAATTGCGAGACGGCCGAAGAGCGACGTGAGATGCTTCGTGAGCATCTCCTGAGGCACAGAGAGCGCCGGGAGTCCCATCAATCCGACGGCGGCGGCGATGCGCGCATCGTAAAGCGGTCCTCTCCGCAGGAGCAGCGCCGGGCGCTTGATCCAGTACGCGGGTATGACATCTGGCGCGTGCCACCATAGAAGGCGTAGCGGAACGGAGCTCACCGACTCGACTACGAATCGGTGGGTGAAGTGATGGCGTGCGATGAGCGAGTCCAGGTGCGCCGCGGCCGCCGAGGCGTTGGCCAAATCGAGATTCTTAAAGTCGAGCCAGAGATAGGCGGGCGCCTGCGGGAGGGAGTCGAGAAGCTGCGCAAGCGTCAGGGCGTTGGGAAGCAGATCGTTCTCGTCTATCTCATCGTGTGCGACCACGAGTCCACGGTCGTCGAACCACTGGACATCGATCTCGGCGCCGCAGAAGCCCTTCGCCACTGCTGCGCGCACAGAAGCGACGGAGTTCTCAGGGGCGACGGCGTGAAAGCCGCGGTGCGCCCAGAGCGCCGGCGTCGCGCACCCGGGGAAGAGTATTGGGCGGGGAGCGAGGAGGTTATAGAGCGACCAACCGCCGGTGCACACGACGACGACGGCGATGGCGAGGAACGCGCGAGAGCGCGAATGACTCATGGCGCCACGCCTGCGGCGCTGACCGCGCGAACGGGGCGCGACGCCGTGAGGAGGCGGAGTTGGAGGTGCGCAGCCGCCTCGAGCGCCGGCTGCCAGCGCGCGGGTTGGGTGATGTAGGACAGTGGATGATCCGTGGTGTCCAGAAGTCGCACGAGGTGAAGCGTATCGCCGGGTCCGTCCACGAAGATCCCTTTGGCGTCGCCTGCGATCGCTGCCCAGCGGCTGGGGGGATTTGGGCGATTGCCCATCGCAACGATGGCGCTGCCGCCTTTTACATCGCCCGCGAGCGAGTGTCCAAACGGCGGCACGGGCTGCGGCCATCCGAGATAGTCCATGAGCGTGGGCATCAGGTCCGCGTGCGAAGTGACGACGTCGACGACGCGCGACGGCTGCCCGGGTACGTAGATGAGCGCGTCCGTGCGAATCTGTGGGGCGGCGAGAGTACTCGCGTGTCCGAGGCGGGCGTGCTCGAAGAATTCTTCACCATGATCTCCGGTGAGCACGACGATCGTGTGCTCGAGGTCGATCACGCCGGTGAGCGAGCGAAGCCATGCATCGAGCTCGAGCAGGCAGTTGCGATAGCGGTTCGTTATCTCCGCCGCCTGCGAGCGCAGCTGCCCGGATGAATAGTCGTAGTCGCTGGGCACTTCAGGGCGAAAGCGAGAGTACGCCTGTGCGTGCTCGTAGGGAAAGTGAGTGCCGTTGTAGTGCATGTACACGAAATGCGGCCCGTCCGTTCGCAGCTCGCGCGCGAGCTCAGGGATGAGCTTCGAGTCGTCAGTCGTCTCGAAGGCCGGCTCGGTGAAGTTGCGCAGATAGACGCCCAGCTGCGCCCAGCTGGAGAGCTCCCAACTGATGAGTCGCGTGTGGTAGCCCCGGCGCGCGAACTCCGAGATGTAGGGAGAGCCGGGCTGCGGTGGCTGTTTCGCCGATGGCAGCTCGTGACGCCAGGGAAGGGCGCCGGTGCCGCGGTAGAAGTTTGGCGGCGCCCCATAGAGAAGGCCGAGGACGCCGTATTCGGTGACGTTCCCCGTCGAGTAGTGATTTCGCAATGAAGTGGACCGGGCAGCGAGCTGGGTCCAGAAGGGCATGGTGGTGGAATCGCTGAGACGTGCATTCAGTCCCTCGATCGTTACGACGACCACGTCGTACTTTTCGCGCGGCAACGTGGCCGCGTTCGAGAAAATGCCGGAGGTGTCTGGGCTGCGATGCATGGCGTCGCCGGCTGCCTCGGAGAAGGCGCGGCTGGCCGCCTCGAGATCGGTATCGTGGTCGGAACCATACGTAAAGAGACGCAAGGATAGGTGGTCGAGCGAATGGATCCGGAACGGATTTGCATCCGCGACCGCCTGCCACTGATCGCCTCCCCGGCTCACCTGGTAGCCGGTGAGCAGCGCGTCACCGACGACCAACACGAGAACTACGACGAGCGCGCGGCGGAACGGAGCGGAAAAGCAGCGTTGTCCGCTCTCCCACCGCGAGATCAGACTTGCGCCCAGGAACACGAGAAGCAGCCTGAAAAAGTGCTTCGCCATTCGCAACAGGAACCCGCGCTCGTCGGACGCTCGGATGCCGTAATGGAGCGTCCAATTCTCGCTGAGGAAGAGCCGCATCTCACGCCATGTCGCGTGGTGCCCCGACATGCCGTACCAGATGTTATCGAGCTCGACCACGGTGAGCACGAAGAGGAACACGAGCATCATCGTCGTGCGCATCCCCCACCCGTCCGGGAGGCGGCAGGCGCCGGCGTACGCGAGCAGCACCCAGAGCACTACCGGCAGGCACGTCATGTAAAGCAGGTATGTGAGCTCGCCGAAGGAAGGTGTTGGCCAGCCGTCGGGGCCCACCCCGAGAAAAAGCGGATCCCGCAGCCAGCGGACGATGAGCGAAACCGACACGTAGGCCGCGAACGCCGCCATGATCCAGCGAAGCTGAATGTGGCGCGACCTCGCGGGCGCGCGGTCGATCATGGCGTGCGCGAGAGCGTCGCATCGGCGAGTGCGCGACGGCCTCGCCCCATGGCATCGTGTCGGTGGAAAAGGCGCATGCCAATCAGCTCGATGATCAACTGGATGTGGCCGGCCATCGTCTTGACGATCTTCATCTTCGAGCGGCCGAGGATGCGGACCTCGAGCGTGGTCGGGTACTCGACGATGTGCGAGCCGCCCAGGTCGAGCCTGCCGAGCAACTCGGCGACACCAATGAATCCAGTCCGCGTGAGCGGCACGTCCGCAACGACGCTCCGGCGATAGACGCGAAAGCAGGCGGTGTAAGTCGCGAGCTGATGCCGCAACACCATCGCGTACATCCGCGACAACGTGCGCGAGAGGAAGAGACGCCACTCGGGGACGTTGAGCACTTTCCCGTCGGCGTGGTACGGCGACGCCGTCACCATGTCCACGTCGGGGGTAAGCAGGGCGACCATCGGTCCGAGCTCGTGCGGATCGTAGGTGCAGTCGCAGTCCATCGAACAAACGACTTCCGACTCCGAGGCGCGGATTCCGGTCATGATCGTCGCGGCGACGCCGCGATTGCGATCGTTGCGGATGACGGTACAGTTCGCGCGGCCGCCGAAGATGCTCTGCAGTGATGTCCAGGTGCCGTCGGTGCTGCCGTCATCGACGAAGATGAAGTGCACCAGGTGCCCCCGCGACAGGTCAGCCTCGACGCCGGCGAGTGTGTTCGAGAGATACGGGAGGATCAGTTCCTCATTGAAGCATGGAATGACGACACTGATCGGCGTACGCAAGACGTCATCGCTCACGATGGATACGGGCAGCTGCCCGTGCGCCTGTGTCTGTGCGTTCGCACTACCGGTCGCGCCCGCGGCCTCGAGAAGCACTTCTTTCGACGATGGGCGACTCTCGATGTTGAGGCGGTCCCCGATGCTCGTGAAGCGGTACTGCTCGAAGTAGTAACGGAGCATCGTCGTCATGCGGTCCAGATTGCGGTACTGCCTCACCCTCGCATAGAACGGAGCGGCGTCGATCCTCGGCTGGTCTGGATCGACCTCCCAGACGTGGAAGTACATCACGAAGGGCGCTTCGACGGTGCGATCCCACTGGCGCACGGCTCGCTGCACGAGTGAGAAGGGGAGCTGGCGAAAGTAGTTTGCGCCCGCGATCGGGACGTCATAGCCCATCACCTTCGCGGTCGAGATCGGAACCTCGAGGATGGTATGCTCGCCGTGGTGGTGTTGGTGCACGAAACGTCGCCAAGGCTCGTGAGCGTATTGGCGGAAGAGGGGACGGATGCTCGAGTCGAACTTGTATCCCTCCTCCGCGAGCACATCGAGTGCCCAGAGGTCGGCGGGACGCAGCCACCGTTGCGCGACGCGGTAGCCGTCGACCGCGCGGCCGCTCGCGCGCTCGAGTGACTCGCGGGCGCGCGCACAGTCCTCGCGGAACTCATCGCGGCTGAATTCACGAATGTGGCGATGGAAGTAGCCCTTGCTCGCGATCTCGTGACCGCGGGCGGCAACCTCACGGATGAGCTCCGGCACTGCGTCGGCCACCCAGCCGAGCGCAAAAAAGGTTGCCTTGAGCTTGTACTCGTCGAGGAGATCGAGAGTCGTTGCCGTGTTGCGCAGAAGGCGGCTCTCGAAGCGATGCCAGCGCCCGCGCGGGATGAGGCGATTGAACGTCGCGCCCTGGAAGTAGTCCTCCATCACCACTGTCAGGATGTGTCGATGGTCGACGCGAGTCGCGGGCGGGGCGGGGTCGCTCGCGGGTGCGTCGGCGCGGTCCCAGCTCGAGGAACTCATTCGATGCTACACTCGCCCCGTCGCGGCCAGGCGAGAGCAGAAGCCCTCGACGGCCGCAAGTGGTGCAACGGTGCCGGGCTGCGCGATGTCGCAGCCGGTCGTGCACGTCGCGGCGAGGCGGCGTACCTCGTCCAGCGTGGCGCGGTTGAAGTCGTCCGTGGCGTATCGTTCGTTGAGATAATCGATGAGCGTGGACAGCTCGTTGGCGACGCCCATCTCGACGGCGCGGAAGCCCGCGACGGTGACATCCACGAGCGCCTGTGACGGAGCGTTGTGGCCGCGGCCTATACCCGTATATCGATTGCGCATTCCGTTTAGAGAGTGCGGATCGAAGAGGTTGCAGGCATCGACGATCCCCACCGCGAGCGCATTCGCGATCTGCGCGCGATGCGCCTGATAGTATCCGTGCGCGGTGCAGAGAAAGATCACGTCGGCGGTGGCAAGCGCAGCATCGAGATCGGTGGTGAAGCGCGAAGTCAGCTTCGTCTTCGCCAGATTCTGATCGCGCTCGTGCACGTACGGATCGTGCAGCACCACATCCGCGCCGCGATCGAGGAGCGCCTGCGCGAGCACGAGCGTCGGCGAGTTGCGCGTGTCCTCGGAGTCGAAGCGATAGGCGACGCCGAGCAGCGCCACGCGCTTTCCCTCGAGCGAGCCGAAGCGGCGCTCCGCGAGGGCGAGCGTGGCGGCCGGCGATTCGTCGTTGATTTTGCGCGACGCGAGGATGAGGCTCCTCGAGGTATCCTCGTTCGCCTCGATCGCGCGCCACCAGAGGAGGATGCCGTCCTTGGGAAGGCAGTGCCCGCCCACGCCCACCGTCGGCACGAGCAGCGCGCCCGAGGGCACGGCGCGCGGATCCGCGCTCGCGTCGTCGCCGCGCGACATCGCGGCGTTCACCTTGTCGCGCAGAGCGAAGAAGTCGATGTCGTGCGCGTCGCAGTACCGCGCGACCTCCGCCGCATACGCGATGCGCACGTCGCGGTAGGCGTTCTCGAGCGTCTTCACGATCTCGGCCGTGAGGCTGTTCGTGCGATAGACCACGCCGCCGGTGACGATGCGCGCGTACAGGCGCGCGATGAGCTCCGGCGTGCCGGGGTGCAGCCCGCCCGCGAGCTTGTCCGCGCGCGCCACGCGCTCGACCAGGCGGCCGGGCATCACGCGGTTGGGCGAGTTGCCGAGCAGGATGTCGCGACCATCGTGCAGCCCGAACTTCGCGAACAGCGGGCGCACGACGGTGAGCATGGAGGATGGCGCGAGCGTCGACTCGAAGACGACCACGGGAACGTTCCCCGCGGGCTTCTTCCGGAGCGCCTTCGCGATGCCCTCGAGGGCTTCGAATAGAGGTCCGTATTCGGGCGCGAACCCATTCTTGTCCGTCTGCGTGCAGATGAGGATCACGTCCGCGTCGGACAGATCATCGTAGCTGTACGAGGCGCTCAGGAGCCCCTGTTCCACCGACTCCGCGACGATCGTGTCGAGCGCGGGCTCAACGCCGCCGATGGGCGATTTGCCGGAGTTGATGGCGTCCACCTTCCAACCGGACGTGGGGGAATTGCGCTGGACGACGAGCACGGTCGCCGGCTCCGTGCCGCCCTCGCGGATGCGGGCGTGCGCGAGGAGTGCCGCCATCGGCATCCCCACGATCCCCGGCCCCACGACAGCGATCTTCTTCACGTGCCAGCTCGCGATTTCGTTGTCCTTCCACGTCAACGGCATTCGGTCGTTCTCCCTCGGGTGATGGGACTGGTCAGTTCTGGTCGATGAACTGCCGGAACCACATCTCGATGCTCAACGCGCCCCACACGCGGCGCCCGAACGCGCCTTCGTTGGTGAGCAGCCTCTCGATCTCTCTGGTGTCGAAAATCCCGCGCTCGCGCGCGCGCGACGACAGCAGCGTGTCCGTCACCATGTCGCGCGTGCGGTCCTTCATCCACAGGTGCAGCGGGACCGGGAAGCCCATCTTGTCCTTGCGATTGATCACCTCTTCGGGGACCACGTCGCGGGCCGCGCGCTTGAGCAGGTACTTCAGCTCGCCGCCCTTGAACTTCATCTTCGGCGGCATGCTCGTGATGAGATCGACGAGGCGGCGATCGAGCAGCGGCACGCGCGACTCGAGCGACGACGCCATGCTCGCTCGATCCTCCACGTGCATCAGCGCGGGGAGCGAGGCCACCATGTCGAAGTGCGTCATTTTGTTGTAGTACGACTGCGTGTCCGAGTGATTGAACACGGTCTGAAAGCGAGCAAAGGCCGAATCGCTCTCGTAGCCCGCACGGAAGTCTGTCGTGAAGAGGCTGAGCGCGCCTGCGCTGCGGTCCACGAGCTTGAAGTAGCGCTGGTCCATTGGCTCGAACACGCCCGAGCGCCAGAACTGCGACAGCATCGGCTGGTACGCGCGCAACACCGGGAGATTCGGAACGATCGACTTGAGCGAGACGATGTGCTCCTGTTCCTCGGTGGTCTCGAAGATCGCGCCCTTGAGCGCCTGCTCGAGGTACGCCACGAGGTAGCGCGCATAGCCGCCGAAGATCTCGTCGCCCCCCTGTCCGCCGAGCACGACCTTCACGTGCTGGGCGGCGCAGCGCGACACCATGTACTGGGGAAAGAGTCCGGGGCCGGCGACCGGCTCGTCCATGAAATAGACGAGCTTCTCCAGTACGTCGGCGAAGTCGTTCGCGCTCGGAATGATCGTGAACATCTCGGCGTTCACCGACTCGGCCACGGCGCGCGCGTACGGGCGCTCATCGAACTGCGGGCCTTCATCGAACGCGCCGGTGAAGGTCTTGAAGCGGCCGCCCTCGTACGCGCGCGCGGCGAACCCCGTGACGATGCTCGAGTCGAGACCGCCGCTCAGGTAGGCGCCCACGGGAACGTCGCTCCGCATCTGAATGCGAATGGAGTCCTCGAGCAGCCGCCGCGTTTCCACGAGGAAGTACTCCTCGGTGTGGTACGGATCGATGGCGAAGCTCGGCTCCCAGTACCGCACGCGCCGCACGTCGCGCGACTTCAGATTCACCACGTGGTAGAAGCCCGGCAGCACCTTGCCGACGTTCTCGAACAGCGTCTCCTCGCCGATGACGAACTGGAAGGTGAGGTAGTCGTTGAGCGACGTGCGGTTCACCCGGGCGTGCACATCGCCATGCGCGAGGATCGCCTTGATCTCCGAAGCGAACAGCATCTTCCGCTCATCGGAATAGAAGTACAGCGGTTTGATGCCGAAGTGGTCGCGCGCGGCGAGCAGGATCCCCTTCGAGCGGTCGTGCAGCACGAACGCGAACATGCCGTTCAGCTGCTCGACGCACGCTTCGCCGTACTGATGGTACATGCGGAGGATGACCTCCGTATCCGACGTGGTGCGGAAGGTGTGGCCGAGCTTCACCAGCTGGGCGCGCAACTCGACGTAGTTGTAGATCTCGCCGTTGAAGACGATCGTCACGTCTTCCGCCGTCATCGGCTGGTCGCCCGAGACCAGATCGATGATCGAGAGTCGCTTGTGGTAGAAGCCCACCTCGCCGCAGACGTACGATCCCTCGCCGTCGGGGCCGCGATGCGCTATGGCGTGGGCCATGCGCGCCAACACGGACGGCTCGGGCGCCGTGCCGTCGAAGTGCACGACACCAACTATTCCGCACATGGGGCCGCTACCTCGCCGCGGCCGTCGACGCTGAGGCGGTCGCGGCGTCAGGAACGCGGCGCGCCAGGCGCGCACGAGCACGGATCGCAGTCGCGTGCGTGGACATCGTCACCGGCGTGTGCTCCTCGGTGAGAATACCGAGCGCCTTCTTGAATAGCGCCTGCTTCCGCTTCGTCGACAGATCCATACCCGGGAAGAACGCGAGCTCGTGCAACTCATCGCCGCCCATGAGGTCCAGCGGATGCAGCAGGAAGCTCGGCTCCACGCCGGCCGCGCGGCACAGCGCGAGCGCAGTGCGCAGATAGCCGAACGCGAGTGCCTCGGAGCGCCGCGCCAGAAAGAGCAGGTAGCTGAAGTGGAACGGTGTTTTGATCCCCGGAATCGTCGTCACCGGGATCTCGAGCAGCGAATGTCCGTCGCGCAGTGCCCACTCGTACGCGCCCACCGGACGCAGCCCGTCGCGGAAGGTGCCGAACAGCGTCTTGCGCTCCGGCGTCTTCGACATGCCCTTTCCGGCCGTCGCGAAGTAGTACGCGCGCGCGAGCGGGCCCAGGTACGTGGGGAGCGTCGAGGCATCGTAGAGATAGTCGCGACCGGCGAGCACCTCGAGGAGCGTTTCGCTCCAGCTGTAGCCGGGACCGCGGAAGCCGCGCGGGCGCTGTCCCGTCACAGCCGTGAGCGCATTCTCCGCCTTGACGATCTCTTCGGTGAGCTGATCGCGCGAATATAGATGGAGCCAGGAGTCGTGCTCGAACGAGTGATTGCCCACCTCGTGCCCGCGCGTGACGAGCGACTCCATCGCCTTGGCGTTGGTGTCCACCGTCGCGTCGTAGCCGACGACGAAGAAGGTGATGCGAAGCCCGAGCTCCTCGAGCGTGTCAAGGGCCAGGGGCAGAAACGTCGGCAGATACGACGGCCGCTCGACCCACCTCTGGTCGCCGCGAATCTTCATGTACGACCAGAGATCGTCGAGGTCGAGCGAGATGCTGCACAGCGGGCGCTCAGACATGCACGGCTTCGGCTTCGCGGCTGTTGAGCATCGGCGCGAGCGCGGCGGCTTGGCGGTTCGCCAGCCCGACGGTCTCGTTGAGGTTGAGCGTGCCGCTCTCGATCTGCGCCGAGTTGACGATGAAGACGTTGGCGAGCGACGTGCGCATGGCCGGAAGCGTCGTCGCGCTGTAGTCGAGTGTCGAGATGGCGAGAACGTCGCGGGCGCGCGCGACGCGAAAGTCGATCACGTCGTCGCGCCTGAAGTTCGGATACATGCGCTCGAGCGCGGCGAGGAACGTGGAGCGCACCTCGTCGTCCGACGCCTGCCAGAACGAATCGTCCTGCGCGAGGTAGCGCGGGAGATAGACGAGGCTGTTGCCGCCGAACTGCTGCTTGTCGACGAGCGTGGTCATCTCGATGACGCCGGTGAATGGCACCCAGCCATCGGTGATGTTCGTGACGTAGTACGAGGCGAGCGGCTTCTTCGTGAGGAGCGACGCGCAAAGCACGCCCTGGTACACCACGCGTTCCAGCCGCTCACGCTCTGCGCGCGCGAGCTGCGGGACGAGCTCTGGAATGCGATTGGCGGGCAGCGTGAGGATGACGCGATCGAAGTGCTCCGAGGTACCGTCGACGAAGATAACCTCCACTTCGGAGCCGGAATCGCGCACGGCGGTGACGGGGGCACCGGTGCGCAGCTCGATTCCCTTCTCGTCAAGATAGCGCTCGAAGCGCGCGAGCACAGTTGCGTAGCCGCCCTTCACATAGCCGAACTGCTCGCGCTTGAGTCCCGAGCGGCGTGCGGCGTACATGCGCGCGATGATCGCCCAGATGAACGCGGCGCTCGCGATGCGGTAATTCTCGCCGAGCTTGCTCTTGAGCAGAGGCAGCCAGATGCGCTCGAAGGTGCGCTTGCCGCTCAGCTTCCGCAGCCAGTCGGACACCGGAATTTTTTCGAGCGGCCGCCAGTCCTTCACGCGCGACGCGTAGACGATGGTCGCGGCGAGGCGCATCTTGTCGAACAGCGAGAGTGGAGGAAAGGCGAGGAACTCGAGACTCGTCGAGAGCGAGTACAACACGCCGTCGGTGTAGAATCCCGTTCGCGTCACGCCCCACTGCGGCTCATCGACGCCGAGATCGCGAAGCAGGGCGAGGAGGTCGCGGTCGGATTGCAGAATGACGTGATAGAATCGATCCCACGTGTAGCCTCCGATCTGCTGCGACGACGCGAGGCCGCCGGCCGCGCGCGCGCCTTCGAGCACGACCACGTCGTGGCCCTGCTCGCGCATGCGGAGCGCGAGGGTCATCCCAAGCGCGCCGCCACCGACGATGCCAATTCGGCTCGTCATTCGAACGACATCCGTACGACGGGTACAAACATGCGGGCTCGTAAGGAGTTGCGGAATTCACACGTGCTCGTGCCGGCGTGTCGAAGCGCGCTCGCTCCGCGCGCAATCGTCTGCCGCACAGAGTGCCCTCGCGCCGGATAAGGCTGGGTGACGGGGATCACAAGATTCTATTTGTGACAGAGTGCCGCAACCCCCCAGAAAGCCCACTTTATCACTGTCTTGTTCTAATCCATCATCCGCTGCGGCTCACGTGATGGAGAGAGCCCGCTACGTGATAGTTGCGTAAGATCCCACCGGAATCGGACATCGAATTCAGGGGCAATCCGGCGCCGGCGTCCCCCCGTGTGCGATGGCCAAATCGCGCTCGGCCTTGCACGCCGCGCGGTTCTGCGAGAGGGCCTGGCCGATCTCGCGCTTGAGCGATCGAATCTGCTCGACGTCCGCATATTTCTTCGCGAGCGGCGCGATCTTGTCCTGCGCATTTCCAAAGCGCACGACAGCCCCATCGTACTCGCCCTCGTTCATCCGCTCGCGCCCAACCGACAGGTCCTCGCGAATCGGCGCGAGCATGTCGTCGATCTGATCGGACGACAGGTTGCTCTTTGGCGCATCGCTCGCGACGGCCTTCGTCGCCGGACTGTCGGTGGCCGGTGACGCGGCCGCCGGCGTCGCAGCCGCCGGTGTCGCGGCCGCGGGCGCGGTCGAGTCGTGCGATGCCGCCAGCGTCGCGCTGTCCTTCACCGCGCTATCCGCAACTGACGCGACGGGCGGCGTGGTCGTGCCGGCGGGAGCCGCCGCGGATGCGGAGGTGGCAGGAAGTTGATGGGAATTCCAGTACCACCATGCCCCGCCTCCACCGAGCAGCAGCACGAGCAGCACGCCGAAGATGAGCCCCACCGGGCTTCCCGAGCTCTCACGCTCGAGATCGGGAAGCGGGAGCTCCTCGTTCGCGCGATCGCGCCGCCCCGCGGCGCCGCCGCCGAGCGGGCGCACTTCGGTTTTCGCGGCCGGGGGAAACGGCGCGAGCTCGACCGTGCCGGTGCTCGTGAACGCGGACTCCGGCATCGTCGCGACGGCCGTCACCAGCTCGCGTCCGAACTGGCTAACGTGCTGGTAGCGATCCGCGGGATGATTCGCGAGCGCCCTGTCCATCACCGTCTGCAGCTCCGCCGGCCACTTCACATCGTTCCGTGTCTCGGCAAGCGTGCGCGGCTTCTCCGTGAGGCGCATGATGAGCGCCTCGCGCGAGACGACCGAGGGGAATGGGAGCTGCCCCGTGAGCATGTTGAAGGTGACCAGACCGAGCGAGTAGATGTCGGTGCGTGAGTCGAGCTGGTCGCCACCGAGCTGCTCGGGGGACATGTACTCGGGCGTGCCGATGGCGAGCCCGGTCTTCGTGACTTTCTGGTCGTCGGCTTCCATCGCTTTCGCGATTCCAAAGTCCACCACCTTCGCGACATCCTCTCCCGCGCGGCCGCGCGCGATCATGATGTTGTCCGGCTTGAGATCGCGATGGATGATGCCCATGTCGTGCGCCGCCTCGAGCGCGGAGGCGACCTGCTCGCCGATGTCCGCCGCGCGCGCGGCCGTGAGCGCGCCTGTGCGCTCGATGATCTTGGTGAGCGGCTCGCCGTCGACGAACTCCATGGCGAGATAGATCAGTCCCTCGGGCGTCTCACCGAAGTCGTAGATGGCGGCGACGTTCGGGTGCTGAATCTGGCTGGCGTTGGAGGCCTCGCGATTGAAGCGCGAGATGGCGTCGTGGTCGTGCACCATCCCCTGGTGCAACACCTTGACCGCGCTCTTCCGCTTCATCTTCACATGCTCGGCGAGATACACTTGCCCCAACCCGCCCTCGCCGATTCGGCGAATTACATGATAGCGATCGGCGAGAATGGAGCCCACCAGATCGCTCCCCGGCGGGGCACGCAACGTGGAGCCATCGCGCGGGCAAAAGCGCTGGTCCATGTCGTAAGTGCTGCCGCACTGCGGGCAAGTCTTTTGGGGAGCGGGGGTGGACAACGGGGGAGACGGGGTGGGGGACTTGGCTACCTCGATTACCGGGCTCCCGGGTGGGGCGCTCGGTGTGACACGTGAGATAAGATTAAGACGAAACGTGGAGGGGGGTGCAACAGTGGCTGCCGGTGGCGGGACCGAGGGCGAAACGGTCCGGGGCGGCGGGAAATGCTGATCACTTCGCGACAGAGTCGCTGGCGGCGATCGGCGGCTGACTGTAGATCATGCCGGCGCACGCACCGGGGAATGAGCGATAGCCGAGTCTCCTCCACGCGAGCGACGACCGATAATAGCCGTCGATAATTTCGTTCACCACGTGTCGCCTCATCCGATACCTGCTTAGGAAGCGCGGACTGATGGCCAGCCGAAGGACATCGCTCCGCGAAGCTGCCGACAGCTGGTAGACCACGATGCCCTCGAGCAGGGCCCCTACGACGACGGCGGCTTCGGGCCCCGAGAGATGCGCGAAGTCGGAGCGGACACCGTACCTCCTCTCGGTTTCGTCATCCAGCAGCGACAATGCGCGCCGAAACTCGTGGGCGTAGCCGGGACCCGTTCTGGCTCGCCAGCGCAAGTGGTCGAGAACGACCGCGCGGGCTACGTCCCCGGAGTCGGAGGGCAACACCGCTCCGGCGAGCTTCAGGAGCCCGGCCTCCTCCGCTTCCATGAGCTCAGAGATTCCTTCGCTAGACTCCACCCCCAAAATCGATTCCCGGGCTCGCTTGCCTACCGATGTCGAGAGCAGCCGCTCCTTTAGCCGCACGCTATCCAGGAGCAACAGGCCTATCCCTCCGACCGTCGCGACGGCAGCCACACCGAGGAACCTGCGCCGCTTCATCGCAGCGCTCCCGCGCGACTCGCGCTCACCAGATGGTCGCCCAATCGCAGCGCGAGGGCGCCGATCGTGAGCGTTGGATTCGCGAGGCCGCTCGTCGTGAATGCTCCCGAACCGACGAGGTAGAGGTTCGGAACGTCGTGGCAGCGCAAATCCCTGTCGACGACGCTCCGCGACGGATCAGATCCCATGCGGCACGTGCCCGAGGGATGGGCCTGGACGCCGACGTTCGGGTCGGCCGAGATTCCAGTAGCGCCGAAGGCCTGCAGAATCTGGGAGTGCACCTGCTGGGCGGCCCGGACGCCTGCAGCTTCGTACTCTCCAAGGGAGAGGCGGATGCGGGGGGCGGGTGATCCATGGTAATCGCGCAACTCCGGGTCGAGGTCCACGGAATTCCGCGCGTACGAGAGCATCTCGATGGGAGATTCCACTGTGACCGTATGGCCGAATTCGGCCTTCACTAGGCGGTCGAGTCGATCTCCCCACAACGTCGAAGTGCGAGCGATCTCAGACGGCGACGGGCCGCACATCGGACGGAAAATGACCGAAAACGCGGAGCGATGGACGCGGTCGGGCGAATTCCAGAACTGATTGCTTGTGGCGGTCCAGAACGAGATGCGGTGAGCATAGCTTGGACCTGTGACGTTGCCGCTGCTGTAGCAGATCGGATGCTCCCGGAATCCCTTACCAACCAAACCCGACCGATTCGCCAGGCCCTCGCGCCACTGGCGACCAGAGGAAAGCAGAAGCAGTCGTGGAGTTTCGATGCCGCCCCCGGCGACGACGAATACCGTCGCCTCGATGGCGCGCTCCACCCGATCGAGTCCTGCGTACACTGCGCGTCGAACGCGCCCGCGCGCATCTGGTTCCAGACGAAGCACGGTCGCCTGCTCAATCACTCGGCCGTGCGTGCTCTGATCGATCTCCGGCACGTGCGTCAAGTCGACGCTCGCCTTCGCTCCCGTGGGACAGATCGTACACGTGGCGCAGCCGAGACATTGGCTGCGACCGCCGTACGGCTTCGAGTTTCGGGCCTGCGGAATCGGGCTGAATCGCAGTCCTAGCG